>JANWYV010000016.1 GCA_025055075.1 Blastocatellia bacterium | reverse complement strand
TCCTGAGCATATTGCGTGAGGGCTTTACGCGGGTCGAGCGCCCACGCCGTGCGGATTCCGGCCCATATCGTCAGCAAGAGAATGGCTCGCCACATAGCCTTTGCGGTCCTCAAGCGGTTTGGGTTCATCAGCTCCCTCCCTTTGCCTCCGGGGCTCAAAGCTGACTCCGTCAGCATCGTCGGCTCTCAATCAGAGAAGGGTATCAAATGCTTACTGCTGCCGCTCCTAGCGCTCATTCAGAGAGCAGCGTTCTATTCGAGAGTATGCCCGATGACGTCACGTCTGACGGGGGGAACGAAGTTCCAGTGATCCCCTCAAGCCCGAGAAGCCACTCGGTGGCCTTGAGAACGGACCGAATACGGAATTGGCGAGGGCATCTCTCTGTCATGAAATTTCGTCCTCCCTTCGCCTTGCGCCCTTCAGGCAATTCAGCTCTTCATTATACTGAGCGAGCGCACGGAGTCAAGTTGAGTTTCCGGTACCGTACATGCGCGATCCTCATGAATCTCGCTGTGGTGGCACCGCTGTGCACGTCGGGCGTATTTGCCTCCGCGTGCTCGCGAGCGATATTCGAAATCTGTGATCTCTAGGGCGGGGGCCTTCCTGAATGGCCATCGTCTCGGAGCGTTTGGGATCCTCCCCTTCACGTTCGAATCATGGACGCCGATTTCCGATCGCGAAGCTCACGATGAAATCGGCCACAGTTCGCCCTCGCGCGTCTTGGTCGGTCCCAGTCAGAAGATCGCCGTGAGCCGAGTTAGGCAGGAGGCTGTAGGTGAACTGCGGTGTGCGCGTGCTGTTCTTATAGCGAGTGAAGGGAAGGGAACCAGCCAGAGGTGGAAAGAGGCCCTGTCGGGCTTGGAGAGCGAGCACGGGCAGATTCATCCGCCGATTTTCCGTGAGCGCTGGGACGCGACCGCCGCGCGCCGTGAGCGCAGCGACGATAGTCGGAGGGAGGCGCGTGGCGTCCAAGTCTGAGAATCGCAGCAGGTCGAGCAGCAATCGTTGAGGGAAGTACCATTCGAGGAAATTCGCCTCAGGAGCGTCCGGAGAGGACTCTCGCGCGAGGGCGTCGTCCGAAGAACCGCGCCCGCTTCCCGTCAGCAAGAGGTGTGCGACTCGGAAGAGATTCGACGGCTCGGGTCCATGAACAAATGTGGGATCCAGGACGCGAAGGTCCGGGATAGCAGCCCAATGCTGTCGCGTCTCTCCCAAGTCTTTCGGGGCGTAGAGGCCGTTGGGGTTCACGGAGGATGGATCGCGGCCTCGAGTGGCGATGGACGTGAGCGGTTGGTCAGGAGGGATACGGAGGAAGCCGACTGAGAAGCGGGCTAGCGGTTGCGGTTGAAATTCGTCGTCCAGAAGCACGCCCAAAGCGGCAGCATTTGTCATCGGCACGGCCACCAATTCGGGTGCATATCGATCCAAAGGGGAAGGGCCATCTGGGTCTGCGAGGGCCAAGAGCGCGGCGATCTCCAAAAGCTGAAAGTGATAGGGGCCGAAGGGACGGAGCGCGAACGGTGCATCTTCTGGCCGCGTCGGCGAGCGCAGCGCGTGCAGGCCGGCGAGATATTGTTCATCAGAGATGAGCGGGCTCATGCCGGGAATCCCCGTGCCATCGAGTAGAATCAGGCCGTGAAGGAGGCTATACCCTGGAACGCCTTCGAAATCGTAAGCGGCGAAGGCCTCGGCGAGGATCGCGCCGAGCGAATGGCCGCCCAGGAAGATGCGCGCGCCCGGAACCTTCCGCGCTTCCTCGACGACAGCTTTCACATCGCGGACGTGTACATCCAGGCCCCATTCGCTCATGAAGCGACTGACCTCCTCGTACCGATTGGCGATATAGCCGCCGCGTCCGTCGGGATGTTCGGCGATCTGCGCGAGCGCTTCGAGGGCCGCTTCGATCGTCCCAATCCGTTCTGCGCGCCAGAGCGGGAACAGGTCTTCGAGTAAGTTCGCGCGCCGATCAATAGCCCAGACTTCGATCGCTCCGCCGGAGCGGCGCACCACCTCAGTCGCCAAAAATCGGAACGCGTTCGCTCCGCCGATCGGTCCCGGTATGAGGATCACGATGGCCTCTGGAGGGCGCGTGCGCTGCCCATCGAAGAAGCGCACGTAGAGCGTTTGGTTCAAATTCACTCGACCATCGCGAATAACGGCGGGATCGGTGAGCGCTGCTCGAAGCGCGTCTGAGACGGGGACGTTGGGGGGCGTATTCGGTTCGTTGTATCCAGGGATCACATACCGACGGCTGATGACGTCTATGACACCGGCGGATCGAGGCTCGGCTCCCCTGGAAAGGGGCGGAATGAGCATCCCGATCAACGCCAGACCGAACACGACCACTCTGAGCGCGAGCGAGATCTTCATCGCTATCCTCCTCTGCTATGCACGTTCGTTCCCTTTGACGGCTCTTGAAGGCCGAAGGTATGTCCGGAAATTGATGCTCGGGATGCAGCCGCAGAATCCGCGGCAGTTTCCACGCGCGGATGGAGCCTTGTCTCAAGCCACAGTTCTGGTATAATTCCGCATCTATTATGCGGATGGTGGATCGTATGAAAGCGCCGGTATTAGTGCTCAACTCGACCTACGAGCCGATCAACGTCACGACGGCTCGGCGAGCGATCGTGCTCATTCTCAAGGGCACGGCGCGGCCAGAAGAGGTGACATCGCGCGTCGTTCGTTCAGCGCATGTGGTGATCCCCGTCCCCTCGGTGATTCGGTTGCTCGAGTACGTCCATATCCCGTTTGAGCGGAAGGAACTGTCGCGCAAGAACGTCCTGCTGCGGGATGGCTACACCTGCCAGTACTGCGGGCGAAAACTTCCTTCCTCCGAGTTGACGGTGGATCACGTCATCCCGCGCTCGAAAGGGGGGCGCACGTCTTGGGACAACGTCGTCGCGTGCTGCCGCCGTTGCAACGTGCGGAAGGGGAATCGTACGCCTGAAGAAGCCGGGATGACGTTGCTCAAGCATCCGCGCGCGCTCTCCTGGCGCGTGAGCCATCAGATCCTCGCTCATTTGGGGCGCCAGCAGGAGGCGTGGAAGAAGTACCTCCTGGCGTGAGGAGCGCCGGCGTCCTCTGTCGTCGAAGCCTCGTCGGTAGATCGCTTCATCACCCGTTTTCGAGCGTGCCCAACACCTGTTGGAGATCACGTGTCCATCTTGAGGCGGGGTGAGCGCATCCCCCAGGGACCAGCCCGAGGGCGTCGCCAAAAGGAGCAGGTCTCATCAAGTGGCGGCGTCGTGCGAACCGGATTTCATCGCGCATTATCCGGTTCGCCGACGCCGGCCTTCACATGGTTCAAAACAGGCGCAGCGTGTAGGCGAAACGAACACCCCGGCCTATTTCCGGCGCGAGGTCTTTGATGAACGAGAGGTGGTTGCGGTATAGCCGATTGCCGAGGTTGAAACCCGTGATGGAGAAGATATGAAGCATGTGCGATTGCGCGAGCGTATACGTGGCGCGCACGTTGAAGACGGCATATCCGGGGGTTCGCGTCTCCGTGGGAAAGATGTCGTTTTGAGCGCGCGCTAGGATGGCCTCCGGAGCAAGTGTGAAGTCCTTGATCTGAATGTCTAGTCCCGCGCGTCCTCGCACCGGGGGAATGCGAGGCAAGGGCGTTCGCGATGGGCGCAGCTCCGCGTCTACGGCGTCCAAGCCGAGGTTGAGCCACACTCGCTGATGGAGTGCGAGGTTGAGTCCAAGCTCCGTTCCGATGAATCGGCTGTCCGCTTGCCGAAAGACAACTACACGAAGACCCTCACGAATCTCTCCCGTTGGGGCCGGGAAGACGAAATCGGTGAGGCGATAATAGTAAGCGTTCGCTTCGGCGCGCCAACGATCGCTCTGATGACGCACGGAGAGATCCACACCATCGCCGCGCTCGCGTCGGAGCATCGGATCGCCGATCTCGAAGGCGAGGTTTCCGATGTGCGGTCCTCGATTGTACAGCTCTTCGAGCGCGGGCGCTCGGAACGAATGCGTGTAGTTGAGGACGAACGTCCCACCTTCCCAGAGCGAGAGGCGTAGGCCCGCTGCGCCGGAGAAGCCGGTGAAAGAGCGGCTCGGCAGCCCGACGGGATCGTAGCCATTATGTTCTAACCGTCCGCCGAACTGCAGGACGAGACGTCGCAGGTCCCACTGTTGCAGAGCGAAGAGCGCGAGGGCCCGTTGAGTGACCGGCGGGGCCAATGTTTCCTCACCGCGCGTCTCGTATCGGCGGTGCAAGAACCAGAAGCCGAAGCTCCCGGAGAGCCCGCCTCGTTTGCGCTCGTCGAAGACGATTCGGGAGACGACCTGGCGATTCTCGAAGGTCGTCTTCGGCACGCTGTCCTCCAACTCGCGGTGCTGATAATCGGTGTAGTCGAAGAACACCTGCATGCGATCCACGAAGGCGCCCAGATCGCGCACGCCGCCGCTGGCGCGCAGATTGTGGCGTCGCATCTTCAAGTCCACGCGCGGTTCCGCTTCATGTTCGTGGTGCTCGTCCTCTTCGCCATGATCGTCATGTTCAGCGTGAAGCTGCCCGGCGAAGGGCACGCCATAGCGAAACACGTCGTGACCGTAGCTCAGGCTAAAGAACGTGCGCTCCCCATAGCGGCCAAATCCCCCGGTGCCATGCCCCCCTCGCGTCTCGGAGTTCGGAATCCGGCCAAGTGGGGTGCGATAATCGCGCGTTCGTTGTCCCCCGCCGTTGCCCCAGATGAGCCAGTCGCCGAAACCGTATTCGAGACCGAGGCTTCCACCTCCGTGGTCGTTCGTCGAACTGCCGATGCCCGTCACGTAGCCACGTGCACCTCGATGCGGATGCTGATGCATCTGATGATGGCGCGTGATGACGTTGATGACGCCACCGAGCGCATTGCTCCCGTAGAGCAATGTGGCCGGGCCTTTGACCACCTCGATGGTATCTGCACTGAGGACGTCAAGGGGTTCACCGTGCTCCCCGGATTGCGAAGAGAGCGAGCCCGTCCGAATGCCATCCTGAAGGATGAGGACGCGGTCTCCGTCGAAGCCGCGAATCACCGGACGCGATGAGCCCGGACCGAAGCTGCGCTTGGCGACTCCCGGTTGATGCTCCAGGGCTTGGCCGAGCGACGTCAAGTCCTTTCCCAAGAGATCCGTGGCGTCGAGTGAAGTCACAGCGTGAAAAGCTTCCGCGAGGGTCTCTTCGCGTCCACTCGCCGTCACGGTGATCTGTTCGCGAATGGGAGAGAGCGTGAATTCAATATCCAGAGTCACTGTCGCGCCGGGGCCGATCTCGACGGTTTGGATGACATCGGGCAAACGCTCCATATGGACGATCACCGTGTATCGGCCCGGGGGGATTTCGGAGAATTCGTACCTTCCGGCCTCATCGGTCACGGATGAACGGTTCCCCGGCACGAGCGTCACCGTCATCCCATGCGCCGGCGTATTGGCCGGTCGGAGAAGGACTCGTCCTCGCAGCGTGCCCGAGGGTTGTGCTCCGTTGACGGGGCCGTGAACGAGGAGCACGAGTCCGAGGGCCAAGAAGATGAGCGCTCTACGATGCCAGGAGCCCAGCTTCATGAAGCAGGGCGCCCCAGATCGGAACAGATGCGTCCATTCCATTGTTCCCTCTCCTCTCTGTGTGCGATGCGACCTTTTCCATGACGGTCATCGAGTTCGTTCTCGTTGCAAGTGGAAGATGTGTCGCGCGACCCTCCAGCGGGGTGAGGATCGCGCCTCACGCCGCGCATCAGATGAGGGGTGCGTTGAGAGGAGGGGATCGAATGATGCGGTCCGTCAGTAGGAGGTGAATGCGGTGGGCGAGAGCCAATCCCTCTATGAGGGCGAAGGTCGGTGGGGGGAGAAGAGTCTTCGCGATCGGCGAGACAAACGGGACGTGCCCATGTTGACACGCGCAAAGACCAGAATGCGCTGTTCCCGAGGATGAATCGGCATCCAAGGGGAGTGTGGGGAGGGAGAAGGCCGTCTCGTGAGACAGCGTGGGCCAGTGGTCACGCGCAGGGGCGACAGCATGCGCCGTGAGATCCCACACCAAGAGGAGATAGAGCGAGACGACGAACCACGGACCTCGGCCTCTCATCCTTTGCGCGAATATCGGTCGCCTCGCCATAAAGAGAGGGGAAAAGTACTAGCGAGCTTCCCCTCTTGTCAAGCTTCGCCTTGTTCGCCAAGTTCCCATTGACCGCGCTCGGGGCAGCCGTTAGGATAAGGCCGATGGATATTTCGATGGAGGTGGGATTATGAAGAAGCTCGTCAGCATGCTCATGTTATTGGCTCCCATAGCGCTCACGTTCGGATATGCCATGCTCCCGAGCATTTGCCTATTGCTGTTTTTCATCTTCCCGCCATTGGTCCTCCTCTGCATCGGACCGTTCGCAGGACTCCTACCGCCCGATTTCCAGACTTTCCTGTGACGGTGGAAGTGGTAGAGGGGATCTCTGGGTGACTCCCGCTTGGAATGACTTTCCAAGTGTGGGGGATTCTGTCACGGAGGGCATCTCTATGCGCATACGTGGGGTGTTCTGTTTCGTCCTCTCCTTGGGATTCTTCATCCGACCTGGCTTCGGGCTCGCGCAATTTCAAGCTCCCGTCATCTTGGAGCCTTCTCCTTCTGAGAGCAGTTTCGGGTTCGGACTGGCCAGCGGAGATGTGAACGGGGATGGGGTCGCCGATCTTCTCGTGGGCGCTGTGCTCGTGGACGTTGAGGGCAAGGCGAACGCGGGACAGGTCTTTGTCTTCTTCGGCGGCGCGCCCCTGGAGACCTCTCCCGATCTCATCCTTCGTGCGCCGACACCGGAGCGAGACGCTCGTTTCGGTTGGGCTATTGCCCTTGGAGACCTGAATGGAGATGGTTGGAAAGACATCCTCGTCTCGGCGCTTCTCGCCAACGGAGGGGCACAACGGGGTACGGGGAAGGTGTACTTCTTCTTCGGCGGTCCTTCTTTGGACGCGCGAGCGGATGGGGAGCTTCCGCTGCCGAGCTTGAATCCCTTAGCGCGTTTCGGGTGGGCGCTCGCCGTCGGGGATGTGAACGGTGATGGGCGAGAGGACGTTCTCGTCGGCGCTGAAAATGTGCGGATCGGTACCCAGGATCAGGCTGGCCAGGTCTTCCTTTATGAAGGCGGAGCGTCATTCCCAACTGCTCCGCGCACGCTTCAATCTCCCAGGCCTCAGCGCGGAGCAGCCTTTGGGAACGCGGTCGTCGTTGGGGACGTCAATGGAGATGGATTCGATGACGTGCTCGTAGGAGCCCCGAATGAAGACGCCGGTTCAGCTCAAGAGGCCGGGCGCGTGCACATCTTCTTCGGGGGATCGCCCCTTGATCTGACGGTGGATGCAACGTTACAACAGCCCGTTCCCAAGCGAAACAGCGGTTTCGGTCAGGCGCTCGCTGTTGGGGACGTCAACGGAGACGGCTTGGAGGACGCTCTCGTTGGAACGCCGCATCCGAATCTCACGCAGACTTTGCTCACGGCCACGAGCGATCCAGGCGAAGTCTATCTCTTCTTCGGGAGCCGACCGTTTGATGCTGTAGCAGATCTCACCCTTCGCGCTCCCGCACCCGGTCAGAATGACGGCTTTGGCACAGCGCTGGCCCTGGGGAAAGCGCGGGGAGGGACGGGGGCTGACATCCTCGTGGGCGCTCAGATCGCTCGGAGGGGCAGCGTTACGGGACGAGCCTATTTCTTCGCCGGGGGATCAGCTCTGGATGCGACGGCCGATGTCACTTTTCAGGCCTCTCCTCCCGATCCAGGAACGCAGTTCGCTCTCGCCTTAACCATTGCGGACGTGAACCACGATGGACGAGGCGACGTGACGATTGGATCGGTGAACCCAGGGGCATTTGGGCTGCCGACAGGACCGGGGAGGGTCTATATCTTTCCGGCCACGTGAGAGCCTGGGCGATCCTCTAGCTGTGAAGAGAAGGCAGGTCCCCGAGATCGTCGAGTGATGGATTTCGCGCAGGCGCGGAGCCGGCTTTCACGCTGGTCCGCCCCGCGCTTCGATGAAGACGCGTTCGGCGCGATAGGAGCTGCGGACGAGCGGTCCGCTGAAGACCTCGCGGAAGCCCTCTTCATATCCCCATTGCCGATAGAGGGCGAATTCTTCCGGCGTCACGTAGCGAGCGACCGGAAGATGATGCTTGGTCGGGCGCAGGTATTGTCCGAGCGTGAGAATATCCACGCCGACGGCACGGAGATCGCGCATGGCTTGGCGAAGTTCCTCGTCGGTCTCACCGAGGCCGAGCATCAAGCTGCTTTTGGTGAGCACATCAGGACGAAACTCTTTGGCGTGGGCGAGGACGCGAAGCGTTTGATCATATCCGGCGCGGGGGTCGCGCACGCGAGGGGTGAGCCGACGCACAGTCTCCAAATTGTTGGAGAAGACGTCCACGCCGGCTTCGAGCACGATTTCGACGGCGCGGAGATCGCCCCGAAAGTCCGGCGTCAGGGTCTCGACCTTGATCTCGGGCACTCGCGCCTTGATGCGGCGCACGGTCTCGGCGAAATGGGCGGCGCCGCCATCGGGGAGATCATCGCGGTCCACGCTCGTGAGCACGACGTATTTCAGACCATGACGCTGAGCCAAAAGGGCGATGGCTTCCGCGACGTGTTCCGGTTCCTCAGGATCAAGCCATCCGCGTGGATTCCCCGTCGCTACGGCACAGAAGCGACACGCGCGCGTGCACACGCTACCGAGTAACATGATCGTCATCGTTCCATGACCCCAGCACTCACCGATATTCGGGCAGAGAGCCTCTTGACATACCGTGTGCAGGCGCAGCTCCGCGACCAGTTGCTTCAGTTCGCCGTAGACGGGCCCGCTCGGCAGCGTGGCACGAATCCACGGGGGCTTTGGCGTCCGGATCGGTTCCAGATGCCGTCGGATGATCCCGCGGGATGCGATCTTCAATGTCCGCGTGCCGCGCGCATCCCGGAGTTCCACATGTGTCACTTCGTTCGCCATCGGCCATCTCCGTTCGATGGGCGAGCGCTTGTTGACCGCCCGAGATATTGTATCGCAATAGGGGCGTCTCGGTGAGGGCGCGCGCGCTCCCGATCAACTCTCGAGGGGGCGATGGACCAGTCCCATCTGCCGACGCATGAGGGCATCGAAGAGGTGATCCGGGATCCAGCGTTTGAGCGCGAGCAATAGGC
The DNA here is from genome assembly GCA_025055075.1 of Blastocatellia bacterium. Classification (NCBI taxonomy): domain Bacteria; kingdom Pseudomonadati; phylum Acidobacteriota; class Blastocatellia; species Blastocatellia bacterium. Next base: position 58,193 of record JANWYV010000016.1, on the reverse strand, counting down.
GCGCATGCTTGGGCACGGCATAGCGAGGGCGCGGGCGCGCCTCCGTGAGCGCTCGCATAATGACGGCGGCGACGTCTTCCGGACGTCCTGCCCATCGCCGCCAGCGCTCATATCGGCGATCGAGGTCGGCCAAAAATGGAGCGTATGGGTGCGAACGCTCCAACGCTGAGCGCGAGACCTCATTGGCGACGTGCAAGAATTCGGTCTGAATGAATCCCGGCTCGATCACGATGACGTGAATGCCGAAGGGAGCAAGCTCCCCGCGGAGTCCATCGGAGATCGCTTCCAGAGCGTGTTTCGTGGCATCGTATACGGCCGAGAAGGGGCGGGCGATGCGCCCAGCGACCGAGCTGACGTTCACGATGCGCCCGCGTCCTTGGGTTCTCAGGATGGGGATCACAAGCTGTGTGAGCGCGATGAGCGCGAAGAGATTCGTCTCGAAATTCTGCCGGATGGCTTCGATGGGGACGCACTCGATGGGCCCGCGCTGACCATAACCCGCATTGTTGACGAGCGCGTCTACGCGTCCATACGTCTCCATCGTGCGCTCGACAAGGCGACGCCGGTCGGCCTCTACGGTGATATCCGTGGGAATGGCGAGCGCGTGTCCTCCGGAGGCCGCGATCTCTTCGGCGAGGCGTTCCAAGCGCTCTCGTCGTCGCGCCGCGAGGACGACCACAGCGCCTTCGCGCGCCAAGCGCCGCGCTGTCGCTTCGCCGATTCCCGAGGAAGCCCCCGTGATGATGACGATGCGATTCTGCAGGTCGCTCCCCGCCGCGCCCATGATCACACCTTCAGCGCCGCATTGACGGCAATCAGGATCGGATCCCACACCGGTGCGAAAGGTGGCGCATAACTCAGATCGAGCTGGCTCATCTCTTCCAACGTCATCCGGGCGTGCAGGGCGGTCGCGAATACATCAATGCGTTTGGCCACGCCTTCGCGCCCGACCATCTGGGCACCGAGCAGCCGATGCGTCGCTTCGTCGAAGATGAGGACGAGGGTAATGGGATGCGCGCCTGGATAGTATCCGGCGCGCGAAGAAGCCGTGGTCGAGACCTTCTTCGCTTTGAACCCAGCTGCGAGCGCTTCCTGAAGCGAGAGCCCGGTGCGCGCGACTTCGAGATCGAAGACCTTGACGACAGCTGTTCCAACGACGCCTGCAAACGTCGCGTGCCGTCCGGCCGCATTATCTCCCGCGACTCTCCCTTGCTTATTAGCCGCCGGGCCGAGCGGAATCCATGTCGGGCGTTCGGTGACCAGATGCCTCGCCTCGCAGCAATCGCCGGCGGCGAAGATGCCCGTGATATTCGTTTCCTGTCGCTCGTCTACGGCGATGGCCCCGGTGGGGCCGAGCGCAATCCCGGCCGCTTCGGCCAGATGCACGTTCGGGCGAATGCCGATGCCGATCAGGGCGAGATCCGCGGCGAGTCGTTCGCCCGCATCGGTGATGACCTCGCGAACTCGCCCGCGCGCATCGCCCTCGAAACCAACCGCGCGCGTCGTCAGCAGCAGGCGCACACCGTGAGCGGCCAGCTCCTGCTCGACGATCCGGCTGATCTCCGGCTCGGTTTGGCCGAGGACGTGATCGAGCGCCTCGATGACCGTCACCTGCAGTCCGCGCATCCGGAGCGCTTCGGCCATCTCGAGGCCGATGTATCCGGCTCCCAAGATGACGGCACGTTGCGGATGCGCTTCGACGAGCGCGCGATGAATTCGCAAGCCATCGTTCAGGCTGCGCAGCACGAAGATGTGATCGAGCTCGATGCCAGGCAGGGAGGGACGAACAGGGATGGCGCCGGTGGCGATGATGAGCCGATCGTAGGGGATCTTCTCCACCGCGCCGCTCCCGCGATCGCGCGCGAGGACAGTACGTTCGTCCGGCCGAAGCTCCACGGCTTCGGTATTCGTGCGCACGTCAATGCCCCGTTCGCGGCGGAAGTACTCGGGCGTATAGACGATGAGTTTCTCGGGATCGGGCACGAGACCAGCGAGAAAGTACGGGATTCCACAGGCGCCATAAGAGACGTGGGGATCGCGCTCGAGGACGATCACCTCCAGATCGGGATTGACGCGCTTGGCGCGCGCGGCTGCCGACATGCCACCAGCGACTCCGCCGATAACCACAAGGCGCCGAGCAGGTTCCGGCATGTCCGTCTCCTTCTCCCGAGGCCTCGCCGACGGACGATCAGGACTGAAGCCGCTGCAGCTCCTCCAAGTGTTCGAATTCGTCTTCGAGGATGTCCTGGATCGTCTCGTAGAGCAGATGTTGCTCGCGCGGAATTATGTTGAGGATCTCCTGATAGAGGGCGATGGCCTTCTTCTCCTCCTCGATATTAACGCGTAGGATCTCCTCGAGCGTCGTGGCCGGGATGAGGTCCTCGGTGGTGACCGCCATCGTCGGCGTGCCTCCTAATCCCGTGATGCGATCGCGCAAATCGCGAGCGTGGCTCTCCTCATCCTCGGCGATCTCATCCAGTTGCTCACTGATGGGCTTAGCGTAAGGGCCGGTGATGACGGCCGCATGCGTCTTGTAGCGGATGAAACAGGCGTATTCCTGAGCGAGCGCTTTGTTGAGAGCGTTCAGGATCTTCTCTCGGTCCATTCTGCGGTCTCCTTTCTCATGAGCGATGAGCCGCGTAAGGGTAGCTCATCAGCGGATATTCGGTCAAGTCGGTCAACAGCCGGGGCGGATGAGCGCGTGCTTGGATTTCTCGGGGGGCTGTACTACACTAAATGCCCGATGGCACGAACGTCGAGCGCTTGCGTGCGCTGCGAGAAGCGGGGGGAGGACCCATGGCGCGTCGAGACGATGTCTTAGCGATCATCCTCGGTGGAGGACAGGGGACGCGGCTCTTTCCGCTCACCAAAGATCGGGCCAAACCGGCGGTCCCCCTAGCTGGGAAGTATCGCTTGGTGGACATCTCCGTGAGCAATTGCATCAATTCGGGGATCACGCGTATTTACGTCCTCACGCAGTTCAATTCCGCCTCGCTCAATCGGCATATCTCGCGAACGTATCAATTCGGGCCGTTCACCGAGGGCTTCGTGGATATTTTGGCGGCCGAGCAGACGCTGGAGAACCGGAATTGGTTTCAAGGGACGGCCGACGCTGTGCGTCGTGGCTGGCGCCATTTCGAGCAATGGCGCGCGGAGACATATTTGATCTTGGCCGGCGACCACCTCTATCGGATGGATTACCGGGATTTCATCGCTCATCATGAGCGAACGCGAGCGGATGTCACGCTCTCGGTCGTCGCCGTCGAAGAAGAGCGCGCATCGGAGTTCGGGCTCATGAAGATTGACGATCGGGGACGAGTCATCGAGTTCCGCGAGAAGCCAAAAGGCACAGCTCTCCAAGAGATGCGCACCGATACGGCGCGGATTGGCCTCGCACCTGAAGAGGCCGTGCGCCGTCCGTATCTGGCCTCGATGGGGATTTACGTGTTTCGCAAGTCGGTGCTCAGGACCTTGCTCGATGAGTATCCGCAGTACGTGGATTTCGGACGCGAGATCATTCCCGCGGCGATCCAGCGCTATCACGTTCAGGCATATCTCTTCGATGGCTACTGGGAGGACATCGGCACGATCCGCGCGTTCTATGAGGCGAACATCGGCCTGACCCTTCCACTTCCGAAATTCAACCTCTATGATCCGGATGCGCCGATTTACACGCATCCGCGCTATCTGCCACCGGCTAAGATTCGAGAATGTCGCATTCACGATTGCCTCATCGCCGACGGCTCCATCCTCAACGGGGCGGAATTGATCCACTGCGTCATCGGCGTCCGATCGCGCATCGAGCGAGGCGCACGGCTCGTGCGCACGATCGTCATGGGGGCGGATTTCTACCAGACGCTCGAGGAGATGGAGGCCGATCGCGCGCGGGGCATTCCCATTGTGGGGATCGGCGAGAACGCGGAGATCGTGGGCGCGATCATTGACAAGAACGCGCGCATCGGGGCCAATGTCCGGATCGTGAACGTGGAAGGACGGCAGCACGCCGATGGCGAGAATTGGTACATCCGGGACGGGATCGTCGTCATCCCTCGCCATGCCATCATCCCGGACGGGACGGTCATCTGAGGGCGCGCCAGTGGAGGAATGAGCATGCGATCGGTCATTGAAGCGGTGCGGGAGGCCGTGAGCGTGCGTCCGTTCGAGCTGCTCATCGCCCTGCGCTATCTGACGGCGAAGCGAAAGCAAGCGGTCATCGCCGTCATCAGCTTGATCGCGATCTTGGGGATCGCCGCGGGGGTGGCCGTGCTGCTGATCGCGCTCTCGCTCGTGAACGGATTCAATGAAGACATTCAGGGGAAGCTGCTGGCGGGCACAGCGCACCTGAATCTCTTGCGGAAAGATGGCCGAGCGATTCCCGCTGAGCTGCAGGAGAAGATCGCCCGCGTGCCGGGAATTCGCGCGGTGGCGCCGACGCATTACGAACAGGTCTTCGCGTCGCACGCGGGACACGGCGTGGGACTCATTCTGAAAGGCGTTGACCTCGGGGCTCCACGAGAAGCGAACGAGGTGTGGGGCATCGTCGTTCAGGGAGCGGTCGAGCGATTAGCTGAAGAAGCCGATGGAGTGCCCGGCATACTGCTGGGGCGTGTCATCGCCGAAGAATTGGGCGTGAAGGTGGGAGATGTGCTCACGATCATCCCACCGGATGGAAGGTTGACCCCCCTGGGCGTGATCCCCCGTCTGGGACGGCTGCGCGTCGTGGGCCTTTTCTCGTCAGGGCTCTACGAATACGATTCCTCCTGGGGCTACGTCTCTTTGGACGCGTTGCGACGGTTGCTGGGCACGGAGCAACCCGCCACCGTGTTGCAGATGAAGGTCACGGATATCTATGCTGTGAAGGAGATCGCGCGACGCGTCCGCGAGATCGCCGGGCCGGAGTACACAACGACGGATTGGCAGGAGCTGAATCAACCGGTGTTCGCGGCCTTGCAGATTCAGCGGATCGTCGTCGTCGTCGTCCTCACGCTGATGATCTTCATCGCGGCGTTGAACATCATCACATCGCTCGTGATGATGGTCATTGAGAAGACGCGGGATATTTCGATCTTGCGGGCGATGGGCGCGCGCTCAATCTCGATCATGCGCATCTTCATCTGGCAAGGCGTCCTCGTCGGAGTGATCGGCACGGCGCTGGGGCTCGGCGCGGGCGTTTTGTTATCGTGGCTCGCCGATCGGTATCAATGGATTCGATTGCCGGAGACGGTCTTCTCGATCGCCTATGCGCCATTTCGTCCGCGCGTGGGGGACGCGGCGATCGTCGCGGGGATCGCTCTGTTGATCAGCTTCCTGGCGACGATCTATCCGGCCCGGCAAGCCGCGCGCTTGAATCCCGTCGAGGGGCTGCGGTATGAGTGACGTGCGCCCGCAAGCGATCGAACGCGATCGGCGCGCGGCGCGTCCGCACGTTCTGCTCCGTGCCGAAGGGCTCTGCAAGACCTACACCGATGGACCGGAGCCCGTGCCGGTACTGCGAGGGGTGGACTTGAGCGTTGTCGAAGGCGAGATGGTGGCCATCGTCGGCGCATCGGGCTCGGGGAAATCCACGTTGCTGCATCTGCTGGGTGGGCTCGATCGCCCGACCTCGGGTCGAGTGATTTTCCAGGGGTTTGACATCTTTTCTGGGAGTGAGGTAGATTTAGCTCGGTTCCGGCAGCAGATGATCGGTTTCGTCTTTCAGTTTCACGGGCTGCTGCCGGAATTCACGGCGCTTGAGAACGTGATGCTGCCGCTGTTGATCGGCGGCATGACGCGGACGGAGGCCGCGCGGAGGGCGGCGGCGATGCTGGAGCAGGTGGGATTGGGGCATCGGCTCGCGCATAGGCCCGCGCAACTCTCCGGAGGGGAGCAACAGCGGGTCGCCTTGGCGCGGGCGCTCGTCCATGAGCCGCGTCTGCTGCTGGCGGACGAACCCACGGGAAACCTCGATGTTCGAACTGGAGCCCTTGTGTTCGCGCTGCTTCAAGACCTGCATCGGGCCCGACAGTTGACGGCGATCATCGCCACTCACAACGAATCTATAGCCCGTCGCTGTGATCGCGTGCTACACTTACATGACGGGACGTTGCGAGAGGAATTTTGAGCGAAAGCGAGGGGGCGATGTTTGAACGATATACGGAAAAAGCGCGACGCGCCATCTTCTTCGCCCGCTACGAAGCCAGCCAGATGGGGGCCTCGGCCATCGAAGCCGAGCATATCTTGTTGGGACTGCTCCGAGAGGATAAGACGTTGGCAGCGCGGTTCTTGCGGTCATCCTCGGCCGTGGAGGCGATTCGGAAGGAGATCGAGAGCCGATCCGTCGTGCGGGAGAAGGTTTCGACTTCGTCAGTGGATTTGCCCCTCAGTCAGGAGGCTCGGCGCGTCTTGAAATATGCCGATGAGGAATCGGAGCGCTTGGGCCATCGGTATGTGGGGACGGAACATCTGTTGCTGGGCATTCTGCGAGAGGAGAGCAGTTTAGCGGCCGAGTTGCTCTACGAGCGCGGGCTGCGCTTGCAGCATGTGCGCGAAGAGCTGATGCGCAGCAGCGTCGAGCGCCTGCAACAGACTAAGAAGGAGACGCCCCATCTGGCCGAATTCAGTCGCGACCTGACGGAGATGGCCCTGGCCGATAAGCTTGACCCCTTGATCGGACGCGAAGCCGAGCTGGAGCGCGTCATCCAAATCCTCTGTCGCCGGACGAAGAACAATCCTTGCTTGATCGGCGAGCCGGGGGTCGGTAAAACGGCTATCGTCGAGGGGCTCGCACAACGGATCGTGGCCGGAGACGTGCCCCCATTCCTTCGGAATAAGCGGATCGTCGCCCTCGATCTCAGCCTCATCGTCGCCGGGACGAAATATCGGGGGCAGTTCGAGGAGCGCCTGAAGGCCATCATGCGCGAGTTGATCGAGAACCCGCAGTACATCGTCTTCATTGATGAATTGCATACGCTCGTGGGAGCTGGCAGTGCTGAAGGTTCCCTCGATGCGGCGAATATTCTCAAACCGGCGCTCTCGCGTGGGGAGATTCAATGCATCGGTGCGACGACGCCGGCCGAATTCCGACGAACGATCGAAAAGGATCGCTCGCTGGAGCGCCGCTTCCAAGCCGTGAAGGTCGCGCCGCCCACCGAGGAAGAGACAATCCGCATCCTCATGGGCATCAAGGATCGCTATGAGGCCTATCACCGCGTCCGCTACACGGAGGAAGCCATTTGGGCGGCCGTCTACTACTCGAATCGGTACATCACCGATCGTTTCCTCCCCGATAAGGCGATTGACGTTTTGGATGAGGCCGGAGCCCGCGTGAAGCTGCGACAGGCCGCGGCGCTCATGAATCGGCGATCGCGCGGCTCTTCCTCGGACATCGGTCACTTCCTCTTCCGCTCCCGTTCGCGATTCTACACGGACGAATGGGAGCCCGACCTCCTGGAGGATGAGCCCGTTGTTGACGTTGTGCGCGAGGACGTCGAGGATGTCATCTCGCGGTGGACGGGCATCCCAGTGACCTCGATCAAGGAGGAGGAGCAACAGAAGCTGCTTCGGATCGAGGAGGAGCTGCACAAGCGCGTCGTCAGCCAAGACAAGGCCATCTCGGCCGTGGCCCGCGCCATCCGGCGCTCGCGCGCGGGATTGAAGAATCCGAATCGTCCGGTTGGCAGTTTCCTCTTCCTCGGCCCCACGGGCGTCGGCAAGACCGAAGTCGCGCGCACTCTGGCCGAGTTCCTCTTTGGCAGCGAACGCGCTTTGATCCGCTTCGACATGTCGGAGTTCATGGAGAAGCACTCGGTCTCCAAACTCATCGGATCGCCGCCTGGATATGTCGGCCATGAGGAGGGCGGACAGCTCACCGAGCGCGTCAAGCGGAATCCCTATTGCGTGATCCTGCTCGATGAGATCGAGAAGGCGCATCCGGACATCTTCAATATCCTCCTGCAGGTGTTGGAGGACGGGCATCTCACCGATAGCCTCGGCAATACGGTGGATTTCAAAAACGCCATCATCATCATGACGTCGAATATCGGCGCCCGCTTCATCCAGAAGCGCGGTCATGTGGGCTTCCAAGCTACGCCCGATCAGGCGCAGGCGAAGATCGAAGAGGAAGTCATGCATGCTGTCCGGCAGACGTTCAATCCCGAATTCCTCAATCGGCTCGACGAAATCATCATCTTCGATCCGCTCACGGATGAGGACTTGCTGAAGATCGTGGACCTGCTCGTCTCGCAATTGAATCGCACGATGGCGCATGTGGGCATCGAGATCCGCCTGACCGATGAGGCGAAGCAGTGGATCGTTCAGAAGACGTGTTCGGATCGCACCTTCGGCGCGCGACCCCTGCGACGCGCCTTGCAGAAATACGTGGAGGATCCGCTCTCGGAAGCCATCATCCGGAGACACTTCGGTCCGGGCTCGGTCGTGGAAGTCTATCTCGAAGGGGATTCGCTGGCCTATCGGCCGGCATCTGTCGAAAAGCCGGACGATGCGGTGCTCGTGCGATGAAGGGTTCGGCGAGGCGTTCTCGTGAGGCCGGATGCCGCGGATCGCACGAGAGGGGAGCGCAAGTCCGGCTTCTTTGATTCTCGGGATCCGCGCATGGCGTAAGCCGTGAGAGCAGGAGGAGCGTTATGAGGCGATCCCTCATTGCCGTTCTCGGCGCTTGGTCACTTATCGCGAGCGTGGGCACCTCTGGACTCGCCCGTTCGCAGGTGACGGTCGAGGACGTCCTGATTCGCGGGAATCGCCGCCTGACGGCCGATTCGATCCGTTACTACATCCAGACCCGTCGGGGCGATCCTTATAATCCCGCCCAGATCGAGCGCGATCTTCAAGCGCTCTGGGCGCAGAACCTCTTCCGCAACATTCGCGTCTACGTGCAGGATGGTCCCGAGGGGGGAAAGATCGTCACGTTCGAGGTCGAGGAGAATCCGATCATCCGCGACCTGAAGTTCGTCGGCTTGAAGTCGGTGCAAGAGAGCGATGTGCTGCAACGCTTTCGGGAGCGGCGCGTGGGCGTGAGTAAGGAGGCGATGTGGGACCCGGCTCGGGGACAGGTCGCCCGGCGCGTCCTCAAGGATCTGCTCGCCGAGAAAGGGAAGCCCGAAGCGACCGTGGACATCGAGGTCGAAGAGCTTTCGACAGCCGCCGTCGCCGTGACCTTCAAGATCAACGAGGGGCCGCGCGTGCGCGTCGTCAAGATCGAGTTCGAGGGGAACACGGTCTTCTCTGACAAGAAACTCCGCAAGGCGATGAAGGAGGTCCGTCAGGCGAGCTTCCTCACCCGCTTCACCTCGCGCGACATCTATCATCCCGAGGCCCTCAAGCGCAGCCTCGAACGGACCCGCTTCTTCGTGCTGGCCGACAACGGCTACATTGATGCACAGATCGGCGAGCCGAAGGTCGAGATGATCACCCAAGGCAGCGGCATCCCCCTGCCGCTCTTCCGCAAGCCGAAACGAGGGTTGAAGATCACGATCCCGATCAGCGAGGGCAAGCAATATCGGTTCGGGAAGATCGAGGTCGAGGGGAACACGCTCTATACCGACGAGCAAATCCTCCGCATCATCGGCTTGAAGACCGGAGACATCGTGCGCTCGACGGTCATCCAAAAGGGCGTCTTCGAGACCCTCAAGGATCTCTACGGGGCGAATGGCTATATCCAGATGGTGGCGCATCCTCGCCACGAGTTGCGCGACGATCCCGATGATCCGAAGAAGGGGATCGCCGATTTCACCATCGAGATCGAGGAGGGCCGTCAGTTCATCCTCAATCGGTTGGAGTTCACCGGCAACACGAACACGCGCGATAAGGTCCTGCGCCGCGAGATGCTCGTCTCCGAAGGCGAGGTCTTCAATCAGTATCTCTGGAAGCAGAGCCTGTTGCGGCTCAATCAGCTCGGTTATTTCGAGGAGATCAAGGAGGAACATGCCACCTTCCGCACCAATGACCGCGAGGGCTTGCTCGACATCGAGCTGAACGTGAAGGAGAAAGGCCGGAATCAGATCCAATTCACGGGAGGGGCGAGCGGCATCGGCGGAAGCTACATCGGGATTGATTACTCGACGAACAACCTCTTTGGATATGGCGAGTCCCTTACGTTCAGCCTCGCGCAGGGGAATCTCATGCGCTATTTCCTCTTCTCCTTCACCGAGCCGTACGTCCTGGATCGAAACGTCTCTCTCGGGTTCAGCATCTTCGCCCGCAGCTATGACTTCTTCGGCGGCGGTCTGGGGATCTTGAGTGGAGGATTCCTGAGCCCCGGGCTCTTCGGGTTGCGCGGGGAATCCCTCTTCAAGGATAAGACGGCGGGGTTCAGCATCTTCATGAGCACGCCACTGATCACGCTCACCAAGCGATGGTGGCGCTTCGGGCAATTCTCGCGCGTCGGTCTCTCGTATTCTTACAGCGCGAATTCGATCGAGGATCCGCCCGTCAATCGCGATGCTGATCCGAACAACGACATCCCGGTCACATTCCGTCAGCCGAATATCCGCACGAGCATGCTCGTGCCATCGTTCACTTATAACACCCTCAACCATCCCATTGATCCGACGTCCGGCAAGAGCCTCTATATCTCGCTCGGCATCAGCGGCGGGTTCTTGGGGGGCAACGTCCGCCTCATTCAGCCGACCGTCGAGTTCAAGTACTTCCGTCCGACGGGGATCAAGTTCCTCGGAAAAGACACGGTCATCGGCATGCGCGCGCTAGCTTCCCATATCACGAACTATGGCGCGCCGTTTGATTCCAATTCCTTGGCCTTCGTCGGCGGGATCCCCATCTTCAGCCGATTCTTCCTCGGCGGAGAGGACTCGATCCGCGGATTCGGCATCCGCTCGGTCTCTCCCGTCGTCCCTGTGTCGCAGCGCTTCACCTCGCGAAACGTCGAAGCGATCTTCGCCGACGATCCCGATCCGTTCAAGACGACGCGGACGCTTCCGGTCGTTCCGGACACGGCGCCGGCTCCGGCGCAGCGCCCCTTCATTCGACAGAGCGTCCTGGAGAAATTCGTCTTCACCGACGAACTCCTGACGCGCACGCTCGTCCCTGTGGGTGGGGACACGCAACTCCTTTACAACTTCGAGTATCGTATTCCGCTCGCTGGACCGTTCTCGGTCGCTGCCTTCTTCGACATCGGATCGGCTTTCAACCTGAAGAGATACGCCAATCAGCAGATCGTCAGCACGCCGCTTCCGCAATTCATCAGCCCCTTATTTGTCGCCAGCCGTCGGACGATCCCCTTGGGCCATCAATTGCTCACGGAGCTGGCCTCGTTCGAGCAAATCCTGCTCAACCCGAACGGATTCTTGGCGACTCCAGAGGAGGTGCGGATCGCGCAGCGTGCTCAGGGGAAATTGCCGAACGAGGTGCCCGATGGGTTCACACAAGTGAAGATTCGTGGGCTTGGGAACACGAGGAGCGAGATCCTGCTCTCGGAGGGCGCTCGCGGATTGCGCGGGCTTCGGGACTATCGCGCCTCGCTCGGCATTGAGTTTCGGTTCCAGATGCCTGTCGTCAATATCCCCTTCCGCTTCATCTGGGCGTATAACCCGAATGCGAAAACGACGCCCGGGCCGAATCAAATCTTCTTCGAGGAGAAGTCCGTCTTCCGCTTCAGCATTGGGCGCACGTTCTGACGTCACCAGAGGAAGGGGAGCAATCGCGCTGTCCGCCGCTCATAGTCGCGATAGAGCGCGCCGAAGGCTTCGCGAAGCGCGTCTTCCTCCACCTTGATTCGGTAGAGGTAGACTGCCAGTGTCGGAAGCCAAACAAGTGGAATGGCCAGCACATGTCCAACCACGAGCGGCCAGCCCAGGAAGAAGAGCAGAATCCCCAAATAACCCGGGTGCCGCACGTAGCGATAGGGGCCGTGTTCGACAAGTCGATGCTCGGGCAGGATCGCCACGCGCGCTGTGAAGAAGCGTCCGAGGGTTCGCTTCGCCCGCCAGCGGATGAAAATCCCCGTTGCAGCTATGATCCCACCAAGGACGTTGCCCACGCCGTCGAAGAGCAAGCGGCAGAAGATCTCGGGGGCACTCGCCGTCGTGAGCGCCACAAATGGGATGCCCACAGCTTGGACGATCCCCAGCCAAAGGAGCGAATGGCGGTCCCGTTGACTCCTCGGCCCGAGGGGGAGGCGGGAGACGAGAAGTTCCATCACACCGCACGCCACCAAGCTGGTCCAAAACCAGAATTGGAAAATCGGAGTCATGTTCGCACGGCACCTCGAATCGCTTGGGAAATCCCTCGACCGCTGGTTCGGCGCGAGGGGTTCCTTCACAAAGTGTATCTGAGGAAGGCACTCAATGACGAGTCGATGGGAGGCACAAGCGAAAGAGAACTTGGCTTTTCAAGCGACGAGGGATCGTGCACAATGATTCGGTCAGCAGTGGAGGCGAGTCATCGTGGATCGTCGGGTCGAGCCGCGCGCCTTCTGGGCTTCGCGGGAACATCAGAGGCGGAGATGGTTACCCCTTGGGGCGAAGGGAGCGGTCAGCGCGCTCCTCCTGTGGATCCTCTTGCAACGCATAGATCTCGGGCAGATGCTCAGTACGCTCGCTGGAGTCCGCCTGGAGTTTTTCACCATCGCGCTGATTCTGTACATTGGCGGCCAACTTTTGAGTGCCTTCCGATGGAAAATCCTCACGACGCCCATAGGCATCTCCGCCTCCTACGGACAGCTCGTTGCACTCTATTTCCTCGGCATGTTCTTCAATTTCTTCTTGCCGACGGTCATCGGAGGGGATGCCGTGAAAGCCTACTATCTGGCGCGCGAGACACGAGATTCAGTGCGCGCGCTCGCCTCCGTGTTCATGGATCGAAATACGGGGCTCGGCGCGCTGCTGCTTGTGGCGCTTGTGGCCGCCGCCGTCGGTCGCGTGGAATTCGCCGATCGCCCTTTAGTCATCCTGCTTCTCGGGGGGCTGCTTCTTTATGTCATCCTCAACCTCGTGCTCTTCGCCGACGTCTCGTACCGTTTTCTGAATCGTTTCTTCTCCGCCGTCCGGTGGATGCCACTCGTCGTGCTGGTGGACCGGGCGCATGTCGCGCTCCGTGCCTATCGGTCCGCTCCGCTCACGCTCGGGAAGGCCGTCGGGGTGTCGCTCGTCTTCCACCTGATGCTCATCGGCCTCAATTATGCGAACGCGCGAGCGCTTGGCCTCGCGCTTGATTTTCTCGCTTTTTGCGTTTTCATTCCGATCATCTCGCTGCTCAGCATGCTCCCGATCACGATGTATGGCCTCGGCGTGCGCGAGTATGCCTTCGTCCTCTTCTTCTCCTCATTGGGAGTGACGCGCGAAGCGAGCTTGTTGCTAGCGCTACTGTGGTTTGCGGTGGTCGTCCTCGCCAGCCTCCCCGGCGCGATGGTGTACATCGCCTATGGGCGGCGTTCGCTCGCCGGGTCGCATTCTCGATCGTGAGCGGTCTCCCGCAAAGGGAGGGAGACACTCAGTTGGAGACGAAGGACTTCGGCCACTGGATGATATAGATCTCGCGTCGGGGCTTCCCCTCGCGATATATCACTCGCTCGAATCGGAGGCGTCCGAAGGAGAGATCGGAGAGCAGCGAAGGGATCACATGCTCGAAGTGATAATGCGCGCGGAGGGGAAGACCGAGTTCCGCTCTCACTTGGTTGACGAGCGCCTCGCACTCGCCCGGATCGGAAGCACCACGCGAGCTGGGCGGATCGCGCCGATCAAAGGCTGCATGCGTCAGTTCATGCAAGAGCACGAGGCCGAGGTCAAAAGCGGCGAGAGCTTCGGGATGGCCTCGGAGATGTTGGAAATCCTCGAAATCCACCCACAGGGAGAAGAGGGGAAGGTGCTCTCCCGAGGCTTTGTGATAGGTGGCCTCGTGTCGGATCGCTGCGAAAGCGACATCTAACGACCGGCTGCGGTCTTCGAGGACGATGATCGTCTCCCGGATCGCTTTGAGGACGAGGGCTCGTGCTGTCGGAGATCCGATCGTGGTGAGGTGAGCTTCCTGCAGGCACAGCCAAGCATCATGCTCGAAATGTACTCCCCGCCATCCGGTCACCCGTTCCAGGCTCGCGCAGATTCGCTCGAGCTTCTCGCGACTGAGGCGATAGCGCTCCTGCGAGCTGTTGAAGATGCCCGGCAGCACGGGCCATGTGCGCTCGGCGCACGTGGGCTTGACGGGAAAGGGCACAAGCAGGATGAGTCCGAGAAGCACCTTCGGGACAAAAGGACGCAAAGACCGACACCCCTTCGGGCGCGTCGCGAAGATCGCCCGCGAACGTCTCCGCGTCGCGGGAGACAACGCGTTCTTCATCGTGCTTCTCCCTGCCTATCGTGAGAATAGGCAAGTGGCATGCCAGGGAGAGCGATCAAGGGGAGATCCAACGCTTCGGGGGAGTGAGGGTTAGGAGGTTCGGGACCGTGGCCTGGATCGCGTGGCCACTCTCTTTGGGGGATTTCCCCGAGTCATGGGGAAATTCCCACTGCGCGAAGCATCGGGATCCACTCGCTCGCGCCAGCCAGGGCGCTTATCAATCCCCGCTCTCGCTCGCCGTTTGCTGATGGAGTAGAGGGGCGGGTTCCAAGACGGCCTCTGGAGCCCGTTCTTCGCGGCGCAGGAGGTGGCGGCTCAGCCACTGGCCCAGATCGTCGAACAGCGTGTAAACGACGGGGATGACCAACAGCGTCAGGAACGTCGAGGTCAACATGCCCCCGATGACGGCCACGGCCAAGGGCGCGCGCGTCTCGCCTCCTTCGCTGAACGCGAGGGAGACGGGCACCATGCCGGCGATCGTCGTGATCGCCGTCATCAAGATGGGACGCAAGCGAATCGGCCCGGCTTGCAGGATGGCCCTCGTACGATCCACTCCTTGCGCGCGTAGCTGGTTGGTGAAGTCCACGAGCAGAATGGCATTCTTCGTCACGATGCCGACGAGCATGATGATGCCCAAATAGCTGAAGATGTTGAGCGTCTTCCCTGTCGCGAGCAGCAGACCGAAGACACCCACCGTGGCCAGCGGCAGCGAGAGCATGATCGTGAACGGATGGATGAAGCTCTCGAATTGCGAGGCCAGGACCATGTAGATGATGAGGATCGAGAGCGCGAGCGCCGTGCCCAAGTATTGGAAGGAGCGTTGGAATTCGCGGCTGCGACCAGCCAGCTCAGCACGATATCCCGGTGCGTTCGGAAGCGTTTCGGCGATGAGCCGTTCGACTTCGGCGAGCGCCTCACCTTGCGGCTTTCCCCGCAGGTTCGCATAGAGCGTCACGGCGCGCTGTCGGTTATACCGATTGATCACATTGGGACCGGCACTCTCGACGACCTCAATGACATTGGAGAGCTTCACCCGGCGCCCATCGCGCGAGACGACGGTGATGCGATCTAGGTCGCTCGGCAGCGCGCGGTCGCTGGGAAGTGCGCGAACGTTGATGTCGTATCGCTCGCCTCCCTCTTTGAATTTCGCCACATCGACGCCCCCCATGAGGATGTTGATCGCTTGCGTGATCGTGACGATGTCCAAACCCAGATCTTCGGCCTTCTCCCGATTGATGTACACCTTCACTTCCGGTTTGGTCAGCTCCAGGTCCGTATCCACGTCCACGAACCCAGGGGTTTGCTTGAGGCGCTGCACAAGAAGCTGCGAGCGCGCCGCCAGGTCCTCCAGCGATGGCCCTTCAAGGATGTACTGAATGTCCGTATTGCGTTGGCCGCCTCCGAATCCGAAAGGAGAAACGGGGTCGACGGCCACGGTGAGATCGGGTATGGCGCTCAACTGCTTCCGCAGAGTGTCCATGAGTTGCTGTTGCGAGACCGTGCGCTCGCTCTTCGGGAAGAGACTCACGAACATGATGCCTTGATTGACACTGCCGAAGAAGCCGGTTCCCACGAAGGCGCCTCGCACCTCAGGATGGGAGAAGAGGATCTCCTCAGCTCGACGGGTGACGGCATCTATGCGTTCGATGGACCAACCAAGCGGCGTCTCGAAGCGGACGATGAAGCGGCTCTCATCCGCTTGCGTGAAGAACTCGCGCCCGATGAAGCGAGAGAGGCCGAGCGAGAGGACGAAAAGCAGCAATGCGCTCGTGACGATGAGAGCGCGACGATGCAGCGCGAACGCGAGCGCGGAGCGATACGCCCGTTCGATGGCGCCAAAGCCGCGTTCCAGGGCCGCGTAGATCCGACCGTGCCGCTCCTCCAGCTGCATGAAACGCGAGCAGAGCATCGGTGTGAGCGTCAGCGAGATCACGAGCGAGATGAGGATAGCGATGACGACCGTCAGGCCCATTTGGATGAAGAAGCGCCCGATGATTCCTTTCAAGAACGCGACCGGCAGGAAGACGGCCACGATGCTGAAGGTCGCAGCGATCACGGCGAAGGCGATCTCTCGCGTTCCCTCGCGAGCGGCCACCAGACGCGGCTGCCGCAGTTTTTCCATGTGGCGGAAGATGTTCTCCAAAACGACGATAGCATCATCAATGACGATCCCGACGGCGAGCGAGAGCGCCAGCATCGTCATATTGTTGATCGTAAAGCCGAGGGCGTTCATGAAGGCGAACGTCCCGATGAGCGACGTCGGGATCGCGATGACGCTAATAAGCGTCGTGCGGGCGTTGCGCAGGAAGAGGAGGATGACGGCCGACGTGAGCAAGGCGCCAAAGAGGATATCGAACTGCACATCGCCCATGGACTTCTTGATGAACTCCGAGGCATCGAAAGCGATCTGCGCGTCAATCCCCGGCGGCAGCTCTTTCCGAATCTCCGCTAAGGCCGTCTTCACGCGATCGGCGACCTCGACCGTATTCGTCCCCGATTGCTTGCGGACGCCCAGGCCGATCGCCGGCTTCCGATTGAAACGCGCGATGGTGCGCGTATCCTCTTCTCCATCTTCCACGCGTCCGAGATCGCGCAACCGCACGGGAACGCCCTGCCGGTAGGCCACGATGAGATCATTCAGCTCCTCGACCGAGGTATATTCGCCCATCACTTTGATGATCAGCTCTTGCTCGGGATTCTCGATGCGCCCGGCTGGGAGTTCGACGTGCTTGGTTTGGATCGCGCGCGTGACGTCCAGAGGGGAGAGGCCGTAGGCTTCGAGCCGATCTTGATCGAGCCAGACGTGGATCTCTCGATCTCGGAATCCGCCGAGCAGGATCGAACCGACGCCGCGCACCATCTGCAGCCGCTCTTTGAGCACTTTGTCAGCATAATAGGCCAGCTCACGATAGGGCCGATCGCCGCTCACCGCGATCCACATGATGGGGCTAGCCGAGATATCGAGCTTTTGCACAACCGGAGGCTCGATGTCCCTGGGCAGCCGAGCGGTTGCGACAGCGACTTTCTCCCGGACCTCTTGAGCGGCGACATCAATGTCTTTTTCGAGGGCGAACGTCACAATGACCGAGGAGAGGCCCTCGAAGCTCTGGGAGCGAATTTCGTCCACACCTTCGATCGTGCTGATCTCCTCTTCGATGACGTCGGTGACCTCGGTCTCGACGACTTCTGGGCTCGCTCCTCGCAGGACCGTCGTGACGGTGACGACGGGGAACTCCACTTCGGGATAGAGGTCAACGGCGATGCGTTGATACCCCACGATGCCGAAGATGAGGAAGGCGGCGATGAACATCGTCGTGAGGACGGGGCGCTGAATGGCCGTGTCTGAGAGCTTCATAGTGAATGCTCCTTGCAGAGGTCATCGGGAGCGCGCCACGCGCACGCGCGTCCCATCGCCCAGCCGATCCAAGTTGGAGACGATCACGCGCTCGTTCGATCGCAGGCCTTCAAGGACTTCGACGTCGGTGTTCACTCGAGCGCCCGTTTTGATGGA
This sequence comes from Blastocatellia bacterium, assembly GCA_025055075.1. Taxonomy (NCBI): domain Bacteria; kingdom Pseudomonadati; phylum Acidobacteriota; class Blastocatellia; species Blastocatellia bacterium. The sequence goes on along the minus strand of JANWYV010000016.1, from coordinate 40,399 downwards.
CCGCTCACGAGCGCGATCGCCGTCCAGCACGAAGACCTTCGTCAGCCCCACCGAGGAGATGACTGCGCGAGAGGGGATCACGATCGCTTTCGCTCCGGGTTCGATGACGAGTTGAGCACGGGCGAAATATCCCGGCCGCAATTCGCCATCCGGATTTCGGACTTCGGCCTCGATGGTGAGCGAGCGCGTCTCGCTGCGCGCCGATGGGCTGATGCGCACGATCATGCCTTGAAAGGTCTTCTCGGGAACGGCATCCACGACAAAGGCGAGGCGACGGCCGAGGGCGATTTTCCCCGCGTAGCGTTCGGGAACATCGGCGCGCAAACGGAGAGGGTCAATCTTCACCAGTGTCACCACGCGATCGTTGCGGCGCAGGAACTCCCCGAGGGAGACATGACGCGCGGCGACTGCTCCAGAGATGGGGGCGCGGATTACCGTCCTCTCCAGATCGCGCCGGGCGGCCGCCACGCGAGCGCGCCATTGGTCCAGTTGGGCGAGCAAGCTGCGCACTTCCTCCACAGCGGCTTCATATCGCGCCTCAGCGATACGAAGGGCGGCGTCGGCTTGATCCAATTCTTGCTGCGAGACGATGCCGCGACCATGGAGTTGACGGATCCGTTGGAAGCGCAAGCGGGCATCTTCGTAAGCGGCACGCGCTTGCCGGACGATTGCCGTCTCTTCCGGATCAATCCGATCGCGATCCGGCGTCAATCCCAAACGAGCGCGCACCTGCTGCAACGCGGCTTCGGCTTCGGCCAGGCGCAGTTCGAAATCGCGGCTCTCCAGCCGAGCCAGGACATCCCCCCGACGCACGACGCTGCCTAGGTCCACGCGCATCTCGACGATTTGGCCTTCCACTTCCGTGGAGACGACGACCTCCTCATCGGCGGCGAGCGTCCCGACGATCTCGATCTGGCGATCGAACGTTCGCTCAGCGACCGTCGCGACCTCCACCTCCACAGCCTGATCCGCCAATGCCGGGGACGATGAGCCTTGTTCGTCGCGGCCGCGGCAGGCCGAACTCGCGATCATCAGAAAGCACAGTCCGAGGATTTTCCATCGTCGGGTCATTGATCGTGATCCCTCCGAGAAGACGAACGGTCTCGACGCGCTCGCCGAGCGATTCCGTCGAGGAAGATGGTGGCGAAGGCGCGCGCGGCGGCCGTATCGTCGAGGTTCAGCAAACGTTCGCTCGGATCAAACAGCGCTCGCGCCAAGGCATGATGGGCGATCATCCCCACGAAAGCGCGCGCGGCCACGCGCGGGTCCACAGCGCGAAAAGCGCGCTCGCGGACTCGACGCGCGATGTACGCGACCAACTCTTCGAACATCTCCGTGACGTACGTCTCGTAGACCATGCGGCTCAATTCATGCCCTTCGAGGGCGCTGAAGAGCATCAGGCGAATGAAGCTCGGATCTTCTCGGTGCGTCTGCAAGATCTCCTCGGCCAAACGGGTGAAGAATGCCCGATCGTCTCGATGCGCCATCGCCTCGCGCAGCTCTTCCTGAAAAGAGCGTCGGCATTCCTTCATCTTGTGGTCAATGATGGCCGAGTAGAGATCCTGCTTGGTTGGGAAGTGGCGGAAGATGAGCGCTTCGCTGACGCCGGCCGCCCTTGCGATCTCCTTAGTCGTCGTTCCGTTGAAGCCCTTGCGGGCGAAAAGCTCGATGGCCGCCTGGACGATCTGGCGGCGGCGATCCTCGGCCGAGAGCCGTCGGAGCTCAGCGCTCATCGCCTTCGCCGATTTCGCGCTTGCGACCATAACGACTCGCTCCTCGCGAAGTAAGTAAGTACTTACCACATTCGAGCCCCTTCCGCAAGGGCGCGCAGCGGGATAGAATGAACGCTCGCCGATTTCGGGAACCATCGAGGAGGGATCGTGATCGCGGTCCTCGCGGGAGGAACCGGTGCCGCGAAATTCGTGCGTGGATTGCTCGAAGTCATCCTGCCGGAAACGCTCGCGCTCATCGGCAATACGGGGGATGACGTCGAGCTGTGGGGGCTACACATCTCGCCGGATTTGGATACGCTCATGTACGGGCTGGCCGGCATGTTGGATGAGGAGCGGGGATGGGGGATTCGAGGAGATACGTTCGCGTGTTTGGCAGCCATTGGTCGCTTCGGCGAGCCCACATGGTTTCGGCTCGGAGATCGGGATTTGGCCACGCACCTTGTGCGGACGAAATGGTTGCGGCAGGGATATTCGCTCACGGAGGTGACGGCCGCATTGTGCGCGCGGCTGGGCGTGCGCGCGCGCCTTCTTCCGATGACGAATGATCCCGTCCGAACGTACATTCACACTCCGTCGGGCGTGCTCGCCTTTCAAGAGTTCTTCGTGCGCGAGCGATGGATGCCGGAGGTCGTGGCGGTGGAATATCGCGGGAGCGAGCGGGCGCGTCCGGCGCCGGGCGTGCTCGAGGCGATCGGCGAGGCACAAGGAATCCTCATCGCGCCGAGCAATCCCATCACGAGCGTTGGGCCCATCCTCTCGATTCCCGGCATTCGAGAGGCGCTCGCCCGCAGGCGCGAGCGCGTGCTCGCCGTCAGTCCGATCATCGGGACCGAAGCTGTGAGCGGCCCTGCCGGGAAACTCATGCGGGCGTGTGGATATGACGTCTCCCCGCTGGGCGTGGCGCGCTTTTACGCCGGAATTATCGGCCGGATCCTCATTGACGAGCAGGATGCGCACTGTCGGGAAGCCATCGAGCAGATGGGCGTTCGCGCGTTCACGGCCCCGCTGCGTATGAGCGATCGCGCTGCCGCGGTGCGGCTTGCGCGGGAGGCTCTAGCCTGCCTACACTCTGAAGCTTGATTTGGGCCGTCGTTCCGGTCAAAGACTTCCAGACGGCGAAGCAGCGATTGCACGCTGTGCTCGCTCCGGGCGAACGTCGCGCGCTCGCGCGCGCCATGCTCGAAGACGTGCTCGGAGCGCTCGTTCGGGTCCACGAACTCGATCGTCTCGTCCTCGTCACCCGTGAGCCGCACGCCGTAGCGCTGGCGCGACGATTCGGTGCCTTTGTGCTTTCAGAGTCCTCGAATCGCGGTCAGACGGCGGCTGTCGAGCGCGCGCTCGCGGAAGCGCATCGGCAGGGAGCGAGCGCTGTTCTCGCGCTGCCGAGCGATGTGCCACTGATCGCGCCAGCTGACGTCGAGGCGATTCTGCGCGCGGGCGAGCGAGCGGACGTCGTGCTCGTGCCCTCGCGCGATGGTCGAGGGACGAATGCGATGTGGCTCCGCTTGCCCACCAAGCTCCCGCTTCGCTTTGGCGAGGACAGCTTTCACTTCCACTATCACAAAGCCCATGAGGCCGCGCTGTGTACGGTTGTCCTCGATCTCCCTCGCGTCGCTTTGGATGTAGATGCGCCGGAGGACCTCGGCGAGCTTGCGCGGCAATATGAGACTACTCCAGAATTGGCCGTTCGCTCGGCGACGGCTGTGCTTTTCGAGGAGCGGCAATGGCTCGCGCGATTCAGGTGATCGGCATCGAAGGGGTGCCCGAGGTGCGACCGGGCGATGATCTGGTGGCGCTGCTGCTTGAGGCGTTAGCCAGCGAGGGACTCGCACTCCAGGACGGCGATATTCTGGTGCTCACGCAGAAGATTGTCTCCAAAGCAGAAGGACGGCTCGTCGTGCTCAGCGAGGTCGAGCCATCAGCCTTCGCTCGGACCATCGCCCATCACATGGGGAAAGATCCTCGCCTCCTCGAGGTGATTTTGCGCGAAGCGCGACGCATCGTGCGCATGGATCGGCAAGTGCTCGTGGTGGAGACGCCGCATGGATTCGTCTGCGCGAATGCGGGCGTGGATCGTTCGAATGTAGGCGAGGGGCGCGTGGCGCTTCTGCCTCGGGATCCAGATGCTTCGGCGCGCGCTATTCAGCGCGAGATCAAGCGACGCGTGGGCGTTGAAATCGCCGTCCTCATCACCGATACGTTCGGTCGGCCCTGGCGCGAGGGGTTGACCGAAGTCGCCATTGGCGTGGCCGGGCTCGCTGCTCTCAAGGACTATCGGGGACAGCACGATCGTTTCGGCGTGCCGCTGCAGGCGACAGTCGTGGCCGTGGCCGACGAATTGGCGTGTGCCGCTGGCCTGTTGATGGAGAAGCTCGCCGGAATTCCCGCGGTGATCATTCGTGGTTATGCGTATGAGCGGCACGAAGGAACTGCGTCGGCGCTCGTGCGTCCGCCCGAGCGCGATTTGTTTCGCTGAAGGCTCAGAAGGAGGTGGGGATGAAAATCGCTGTGATCGGAGGAACGGGGAAGGAAGGGCGAGGTCTCGTCTTACGCTTGGCGGCCTCGGGCGCCGATGAGGTATTCATCGGTTCGCGTCAGGCGGAGAAAGCCCAAGCGAAGGCCGAAGCGTTGAATCAGCAGTTGGGTCGAAGGGCAGTCGTCGGGTTGGAGAATCGCGCAGCAGCGCACGCGGCCGATCTCGCGATCCTCTGCGTGCCTTATGCCGCGCATGAAGAGACGCTGCGGACGATCGCTCCTGAACTTCAGGGGAAGATCCTCGTGGACACGACCGTGCCTCTCGATCCGCACGATCCGCTGCGTCTGCGACGGCGCTCGGAGCAGTCGGCGGCTGAGGAAGCCCAACGGCTATTGGGCGATGCCGTGAGGGTTGTCGCCGCCTTTCAGAATGTCTCAGCCGCCGCTTTGCAGAATCTGGAGCGGGCTGTCGAATGCGACATCCTGGTCTGCGGGGACGATATGGCGGCGAAGGAGGCCGTCATCGCCCTCATTCGCCGGTTGGGCTTGCGCGCTTGGGATGCCGGGTCCCTTCGGATGGCGCGCGCAGTCGAGGAGATCACCCCTTTGCTCATCTCGTTGAATCGGCGCTATGGATCGCGATCCGCGGGCATTCGCATCACGGGCCTTGAGGAAACGACCTCAAGCTCGTGACGCGCGCAGGCAGCGCCTACACCTCTTCTTGTCCTCTCGGTGAGCGGGTGATACACTCTGTGACGCTGTGAGGGCAAGAATATGGGTCCCGCCATCAAACTGATCGTCGCGGATTCGGAGGCTCCGTCCGGGGACGATCGGCAATATGATGTGATCGGGGAGGACGCGCACGCGTCTCCACAGCCGAGCCGGTGGCATCAACAGGCGTATGCTCGCTCGTTTGTCGGATGAGAGGCCTGGGGTCAGTGGTGAAGCGGGGATGAGGATGCTGCCGACGTTGTCCTCGCCCACTGCCTCCTGAGAGGACAAGGAACGATGGTGGAGTCGAAGATGCGGCGTGATCCCTACGGCTTCGTAGGCACCGTCTTGGCCGATCGGTACCGCGTAGAGGAACTTGTCGGGATTGGTGGAATGGGCGTCGTCTATCGCGCTCGCCACCTGGTGACGACGGCGACGGTGGCGGTAAAGGTCCTGAAGCCGGATTTGGCGCTCTCTTGTCCCGACCTGGTCGAGGTGTTCTTCAAGGAGGCGAAAGCGACGGTCGCGCTCGATCATCCGTATATCATTCGGGTCACCGACGCTGCGATGACGCGCGATGGACTCCCATTCCTCGTCATGGAGTGGCTGTCCGGACACACGCTGGAGGAAGAGCTTCGGCGACACGGGCCTCTGTCGTTGGAGCGCGTGGCGCTGTTTCTGGATCAGATCGCTGAGGCGCTCGCTTACGCTCACGCGCGCGGTCTCGTGCATCGGGATTTGAAGCCGAGCAATTTGATGCTCGTCACGGACTACAAGGGCGAGCCGATCGTGAAGATCCTCGATTTCGGGATCGCGAAAGCGCTCCCGGGAGCCACAAGCGCGCGCGTCAGCCGCCCGATGGGGACGCTCCATTATGCATCGCCGGAGCAATTCCGCTCTGGAGCGGCCATTGATCACCGGTCGGACATCTACAGCTTGGGCATCGTCGCGTATCAAATGCTCACCGGGCGCGTGCCGTTCGAGGCCGAATCGCTCGAGCGAGTGATCTACGCCCACTTGCATGAGCAGCCTCCTTCGCCGCGGCGCTTTCGTCCGGATGTGCCCGCGGCCGTCGAGGAGGTGTTCGTGCGCGCGCTGGCGAAAAACCCTGAGGATCGTTTCTCTTCGGCCGTGGAGATGGCGCGCGCGTTTCGACAAGCGATCGGACTGGAGGTGGGGAAGCTCCGCCTTCGGTGCGAGGATGCGGAGACTCGCGCTGGCGTCGCAGCGGCGCTAGTCTACGTGGACGGCCGATATGCGGGGCGAACCGATGCCGAGGGGAATTGTGAGATCGAGGGTCTCAGCCCTCGCGCCCATCTCCTCGAAGTGGAGTCGGCTCGTCATCATCGCTGGCGCGGGACCGTTCACCTGGAGTCGGGGAAGGCGAGCGTGGTCCTGCTGAGGCTCGATCCGCTTCATCTGGGGAGCATATTTCTTCAGTGTGCCGTCGCAGGCGCCGATGTCTTCCTGGATGGCGAACGCGTGGGCGTGACCGATGAGCGCGGGACTTGCGCATTGGAACGCGTCCCCATCGGTCGGCATCGGATCACAGTGCGACATCCGCAGTACGTTCCGGCTCACGCCGCGTGCGAGGTCATCGAGGGAGAGATGGTCTCCCTCATGCTCGCACTCCGTCCGCGTCGGTGGCACGTCCTTAGCCGATGGCTTGCATTCGGGAAACGAGAGACGATGAGCGCCGCGTCAGGAGAGACGCGCGCTACCCGACCTTCGCCAGAAACTCTCCCGGACACAGTGGCCGATGTGGCCACACAGGGAATCGTTCCCACTCTTTCGACCCAGGAGATGACGCGATCGTGGAGGATGCGCTCCCGACGCGCGCTCGCCCTTGGGCTCGTGAGTGTCGGGCTTCTCGGGGGGATCTTCGCTCTTCGGTCATGGAGAAAATCGCCGGAAGTGACCTCATCCGTCGTCCAAAGGCCGCAGGAGCGCAGCTTGCCTGAATCCTCGTCCTCGCCCTCGGAAACGCTCGCGAGGCCAGAGTCCCCGCGCGAGCGCGCCATCTCGTCTTCCTCGTCCATTCGTCGGCCCCATTCTCGAACTTCGCCCTCGGTCTCCCCAGGATCGCTCCCGGAATCGCCTTCAGAGGCGACGCCCGCGAGAGAGCCCTCTTCTCACACGGAGGAGACGACGAGCGCCGCACTTACCGTCGCCGAGCACGTGCGTCGAGGGAATGAAAATTTCAATGCGGGACGATACGACGAAGCGTTGCGCGAGTATCAAGCCGCGCAGCAGCTCGATCCTGCGAATCCCGATGTCTACTATCTGCTCGGTCTCGTCTATGAACGTCGGGGCGAGTACGATGCGGCGCGCGAGGCTTTCGAACGATGTACAGCGGGACCATATGCGGCCGTCGCGCGAAATCATCTGAAGATGCTGGAGAAGAAGCGGCGGAAGCCGTAGCGCTCCACGCCCTCGCTTTTCACCAGAGCTGGCCTCTGCCTCGGCCAGCTTCGAACTGTTACTTCCGATGATCGCTCGCCGTCTTCCCGCGCTCGAAGTGCTCCCGGTACCATGCGGTGAAGGCTGCCACTTCGTTCTCGCTGACAAGGACGCGGCGCAGGAGGTGTTCGTCCGCGATCACGTGACTGAGCAGGTCGAGCGTTTGCACGAGGTCCAATTGCGGATTCAACTGTCGGGCGCGAGAGAGTTCCGCGAGGGCGCGCTCGCGATCGCCGAGGAAGACGGCGTAGCGACCGAAGTCATAGCGAATCTCGGCGTTCATGGGGTCGAGCCTCACGGCGCGTTCGAAAGCCCACACGGCGCGTTCTCGCTCACCCAATTCGGCCAGCGCGCGTGCCCAGAGCGCCCAATAGCGGCCGCGCGCTGGCCGGGCCCAGACGGCCTCCTGCGCCAACTCCGCCGCGCGCTCGAAGAAGGCATACTGCTGCAGTCGTGGACGATCCGGAAGACGCCCGTAATCGAAGAGCTGACGAGCGCGCCAGTGGCGCATCTCAGCCTCATGGCCGGGAATGAGGCGATCCATCGCGCGAAGCGCTTGTTCGGGAGGCTCCACACGATAGGTTTGGAACCACGCGAGGAATTGCTGGTGATGGATCGCGGCGCGAAGAGAGAGCGCGGCATACCCGATCGCTCCCGCAAGGCCCACGAGCACGATGCCCGTGAACAGCGAAGTCGAGCGCTCGCGCGTCCATTGCCGCACCGGCATGAGGAAAGCGATCTCGCCGTTCGAGCGGACGTGCAGCGCGACGATCGCTTGGGTCATGGCGGCCATCAAGACGAAGGCGAAAGCATTCGCGGGGATGTGGAAGTTGAAGTCATAGAGGCCGTGAAGCGAGAGCGCGATGAGGCCAAACATTCCGCCCGCAGCCAGGCCCCGCACCTCTTCATTGCGTCGTTGGCGCAAAAGCTTGAGGACGCCGCGCGCGTAGATGCCGATGAGCGCCATCAGCAGTCCGAATCCCGCGATCCCCAGTTCGGCGAGCGCTTGCAGGTAATCGTTCTCGGGATGAACCGTGAAGAATCCGGGGAAGCCCGTCTTGTAAGCGGGAAAGGCCTCGGCGAAGTTCCCGAGGCCGCAGCCGAACCGCCAATAATCGCGCCCGAGCGCCAATGTGTCGCGCCAGGTCGCGAGCCGATACTGCACCGATGGATCGCCCGCGAACCGATAGCGTTCGAGCGCAATTCCAGAGCCAAGCGCCAGGGCACCCCCCACCAGCAGAGCGAGGACGAGCAGGGCCAAAACGAGCGCGCGTCGGGATTCCGAACGTTGGAGCAAAAGGGGTAAGATCGCACTCGCGCCAAGCACGCTCACGATCCCCCCGCGTGAGCGGGAGAGCAGAAGACCGATGAGCAAGAGCGCGCCCACACCAGCGAGCAGAATGGCGCGCGTGGCGGAGTAATCGCGCAGCCGCACGCGCCCGCTCACAACCGGATGAATCTCCGCGAGCAAAAGCCCGAGCGTCGCGCCCAAGGCCAGTTCGATGAAGCCCGCGAAATGGTTGTGATTCACATACGGACCGAAGGGAAAGGCCGAGGCCGTCTCGATCCGCCAGAAGATCTTCCCGTTCCAGAACGCGAGCTGAACGAGGGCGAAGAGCGTGAGGCTCGCCCCCACGGCGACGAAGTAGCCGAAAAATCGCTTCACGCGTCGCGGCTCATGGAGCCAACTCGCGGCGATGAAGAACGTCGCGCCGTAGGCGATCCACTTGAGCAGCTCTTCGCGCCAAAGCGTGCGATTGAGGGCGAGCGAGGTCCACGAGGATGGCCCCTCCACCGGCACCATCTCGGCCGCGCGGGGCGAGAGCCAGGCGATCGCGGAGAGGGGGAGCGGCACCCCCTGTAGCAGAGCCAGTAGAAGGAGCGCGAACAAGAGCGGATTCACCGGTGAGGCGAACCAAGCGAAACGACCGCGACGCCATCCGCGCACGAGGAAGAGAGCCGCGAGCACGGCGACGCCCATCTCCATCGCCCCGTATCCCCACGCTTCGACCGCTCCGAGCGCGAAGGGCGATCCGAAGAGGAGCAGGACGAATACGCCCTCGATCCAGAGATCAAGCGTTCGCGGTGCGATCCGTCCTCGGGGCGAATCCGATGTAAGCGAGGCCATGCCGACGTGCGTCGATCACGAGCGGCTTCTCAACCGCCTCCGCACAGATGAGGAGGCCGAGCCCTCGGCCAATCCTAACTCTCGCAATCGTTGCTTCATCGCGCGAAAGGCTGACGTGTCGCGCACCAGGCGAGGGTCGAGCGCGAGATGATCCGTGATCTCCGCCTGTGTGTTCCGAATGCGCTCGGATGCCGGCGGATGCGTGCGGAAGACCGCGCCGAGCAGATCGGGATTTCGACGCGAGATCTGCTCCAGCTTCTCGAACATCGAGACCATGCCGCGCGGATCGTATCCGGCCGCATACATGTTGTGCAAGCCGAGGAAATCGGCCTCCCGCTCAGCATCCCGCGAATGCTTCGTGAAAATGCCCGCGGCCAGAAGTTGCGAGGCCGTTTGCCCGATGCGCGCCGCCGTGCTCTCGCCGCCGATCGCGCCAATGCCCAGATTGATCAAGCCGACGAGGAATTGGTACCTCTGCGCCCGCTTGAAGTTCTTCAGCCCATGCCGCGCGACGACATGTCCGATCTCGTGCCCGAGGACCGACGCGAGTTCGCTTTCGTCCGCCACCGCGGCGAGCAAGCCTGTGTGCACGTAGACGTATCCGCCCGGCAGCGCGAAGGCATTCACCGTCGGATCCTCAATGATGAAGAAGTGGTAGTCGAGGTCCGGACGTTTGGAGAGGCGAGCCAGCTTCTCTCCAAGCTGCTGCACGTATCGAGCGAGCAGTGGATCCTGTACGATCTTTTGCTCCTTCTGCAATTGCTTGTGCAGCTCCTGCCCCAGGCGAATCTCATCTCGTTCCGGGTAGAGGCCTTCGTTGCTGTAGCTCGCTCCTCGAAACTTGTCGTAGGGATTCCGACTTCCGCTCGCGATCCGCGCGGAATCCGTCGCGCGCGCCGCGAACTCACTCTCGGGATGAGCGAGCCCGAACACCGATCCGAAGGTGAGACTGACCAGTACGAGTGTGAATCTCCGCCATCTTCGCTTCGTGTTGCCATCCCTCATAGCCCGTCCCCTGCCAGGATAGTCGAGATTCCCGAAGAGGTCAATCCCGCGGTCTCACGGGGCATTCCGAGTATCCGCCGTTGCGAACTCTGGAGTACACGGCGAAGCCATGTTCAGCGATGTGTTCCTTCCAAGTCCCCTTTTGCTACCGCCACGTCGCTTACGAGCTATGCGCGGAGGTGGCGCTCCAGTATAAATCGGCGGTCGGATCATCTCGCGGGGATTCGCGCGACCGCAAGCTGTGCCCTCTCAGAGTGATGAGTCTACCCGATGCGGGAATCCGGCAGGCTCTCGAGCTTAGAATCCGCGATACGGTGCGGTCTTAACACTCGCCGCGCTGCTCTGTAGAAGCCTGAGGTTCGGGTGAAATCCGCTTTGTCTCAGGCAGTGGGTTATGGTATATTCCAGTGCCTCGTTTGGGAACAACATTTGGTGTGGGGAGTGTAGGGCATTGAGCATACTCGTAGACGAGCACACGCGCGTCGTCGTTCAAGGAATCACGGGTCGAGAGGGGACGTTCCATACGCAGCAAATGAAGGCGTATGGGACGAAGATCGTCGCCGGTGTCACTCCGGGGAAAGGTGGGACGGTTCACGAAGGGGTGCCGGTCTTCAATACGGTCGAGCAGGCAGTACGGGAGACCGGAGCGAATACAAGTGTGATCTACGTGCCCGCCGCCTTTGCCGCTGATGCCATCATGGAGGCGGCGGACGCCGGCATCGCGCTCATCGTCTGCATCACGGAAGGCATTCCCGCGCTCGATATGGTTCGAGTCATGGCCTTCTTGCAGAATCGGCCGGCGCGGTTGATTGGACCGAACTGCCCGGGGGTGATCTCCCCAGGAAAGTGCAAGGTGGGCATCATGCCCGGACACATTCATCGAGAAGGGACGATTGGCGTTGTCTCCCGCAGCGGCACGCTCACGTATGAGGCCGTGTGGCAACTGACGCAGCGGGGGCTCGGACAATCCACCTGCGTCGGGATTGGAGGGGATCCCATCGTCGGTACGAACTTCGTGGATGTGCTGCGCCTCTTCGAGCAGGACGAGCAAACGGAGGCGGTCGTCCTCATTGGGGAGATCGGAGGGACGGCTGAGGAAGAAGCGGCGGCCTTCGTGCGCGCGCACATGACCAAGCCCGTCATCGGATTCGTCGCTGGGCAGACGGCGCCGCCCGGTCGGCGCATGGGCCATGCGGGGGCCATCATCTCTGGAGGCCATGGAACGGCGGCTGAGAAAATGCGGGCGATGGAGGAAGCCGGCATTCATGTCGTCCGCAGCCCGGCCGAGATCGGCGCTACAGTCGCGCGCGTCTTAGGACGGGAATAGCGCGCAGCGTTCAGAAGTCGAACTGTGAGGAGGGAAAAGGCATGCTCGAACGCACGCTCGCCATCATCAAACCGGATGCCGTCGAGCGAGGGCTCGTGGGAGAGATCATCCGCCGGATCGAGGCGGAACGATTTCGCATTCGCGGCCTGAAGATGGTGCATCTGACGAAGGCGCAAGCGGAAGGGTTTTACGCTGTACATCGCGATAAGCCATTCTTCGAAAGCCTCACGACGTTCATGTCGAGCGGGCCGTGCGTCGTCCTTCTGCTGGAAGGGGAATCCGCCATCTCCCGGTGGCGAGAGGTCATGGGGGCGACCGATCCGGCTCGGGCGGCTGATGGCACGATCCGTCGTCAGTTCGGCACGACGATCGAGCGCAACGTCGTCCATGGCTCGGATGCTCCAGAGACCGCCGAGTTTGAGATCGCCTATTTCTTCAACGCCCTGGAGATCGTGGGGTGAACGATGATGCCGTGGGAAGGTCTGGGCGGCATGGGACGACTCTTCATCGTGATCGGGCTTTTGTTCGTCGTCTTTGGTCTGGTGCTCGTGCTCTTAGAGCGCTTCCCGCAAATTCCTTTGGGGCGGCTCCCCGGGGACATCCGCATCGAGCGCGAGAACGTTCGATTCTACTTCCCCTTGGTCACGAGCCTGATCTTGAGCCTGATCGCGACGATCCTTTGGTCGTTGGTCTCTTCGCTTCGCAAGTGAGGAGGATATATGGCGACGCCCAAACGCTTTCGCGTATTCGCGACTTGCGACATCGGCCAGGAGGCTCTGGATATACTGCGGCAGCGGGGATATGAAGTCGAGGTCTATCCGCATCCCGATCCTCCGCCCAAGAGCCTCATCATCGAGAAAGTGAAGTCGGGGATAGATGGGCTGATCACCACCTTGCGCGATCCGATTGATCGCGAGGTCCTGGAGGCCGGACGCGGCACGCTCAAGGTCGTCGCCCAATGTGCCGTCGGCTTCGATAACATTGATCGCGCAGCGGCCAACGAACTGAAGATCCCCTTCACGCATACGCCCGACGTCTTGAACGAGGCGACGGCCGAATTCGCCCTCTTCATCCTGGGGTGCGTCTCGCGCAAACTCTGGCCGAGCGAGAAGCTCGTGCGGGAGAACCGATGGGGAGCGTGGCATCCGTATCTCCCCTTCCTGGGCGACGAGGTGACGGGCAAGACGGTCTCGGTCATCGGAACGGGGCGGATCGGGAAGGCGTTCATCAAGAAGTGCATCGGCTTCGACATGAATATCCTCTGCTACGATCCGATCGTTCAAGATCACGACTTCGTCGCCAAGGTTCAACGCGAATTGGATCTGCGCTATGAGTTGGGATTCGCGCCCGAACGGCGCACGATCCGCTATGTGAGTTTCGACGAGGCTTTGAGCCAGGGAGATTACGTGAGCCTTCATGTCCCGCTCCTTCGCCCTGGTGAGAGCGAGACACCGACCTATCACCTCATTGACGAGAACGCGCTGCGGAAGATGAAACCGACGGCCTATCTCATCAACACTTCGCGTGGGCCGGTCGTGGATGAGCGCGCGCTGTATTGGGCGTTGAAGAATGGGGTGATCGCCGGAGCGGCGCTGGATGTCTTCGAGGTCGAACCTTTGCCGCCGGATTCTCCCTTGCGCGATCCGGAGTTGGAAGATCGGCTTCGACTTTTCCATCACTTCGCCAGCGGGGGACGCATCACGCGCCTCTCGCCCGATCCCGATCGCGGCATGGCGGGACGAACCGTCCAAGCGCTCATTGATGTGCTCGAGGGGAATTACGGCGGAGATCCGGCGAAGATGCCCTTCGTGGTGAACAAAGAGGCGTTTCAATAGCGCACGCGCGCGAGCGCCGAACGCGTGACGAAGAGCGACAGGCGGTGGATCGTGATCCTTTCTCCCGATCCACGACTCTCGTGATTCCCGTGCACCGCGGACGGGAGCGGGCGCTCGAGCGTCTCCTTCTGTCGGTCGCCAATACCGCGCCGAGCGCCTTCTCTCCGGTGGAGATCCTCATCGTGAGCCGCGACATCCCCGACATCGAGACGCACTTGAGCGCGCTCTCCCGCGCTTTTCCCTTTCCGATTCGCTCGCTCTACGTCCCCGATGCGCGAACGCTCGCCGAATTGCGCAATGCGGGACTCCACGCCGTCGCGACCGAATGGGTGCATTTCTTGGACTCGGACACGTTCCTCGCGCCCGATCACTTCTTGCGCTTAGAACGCGCGGTGGATGCGCAGGATCGTTCGATCGCGTGTTTCCAGTTCGATTTCGAACCTGCTCCCACGCGCTCGTTGTGGGCGCGCTATGAGGCCGAGATCGATCGCTGGGCTATCGGTCAATACGTTCGGTCGGAGAGCGTGCGCGGATTGAACGGCATGGGCTTTCTGGCACGCGTCGAGGTGTTGCGCGCTCTCGGAGGGTTCGATTCGACACTGGTGGCCGCAGAGGACATCGAGCTGGGGTATCGTCTTTCCCGCGCCGGCGTCCCGATCGCGTTCCTGGGCGATATCCGCATCGTGCACGAGTATCCTCTGCGATTGCGGGATCTGATGCGGCGCAAGTTCTGGCACGGTCAAGGATACGGGCTTTTCCTCGCGCGCCATCCGGAGTTCCCGCGACAATTCCTCGCCACGTCGCGACCTTCGCTCTCGGCCATCGTGCGTCGTCCGCTTTTCTTCGCCTACGCTCTCGTCAGTCACATCGTCTTTTTTGCGGGCGCCGTCGTCGCGCTCTGGCGCGCGCGGAGCAGACGCGCGTCCTCGAGGAGGAGCGCGCATTCGGCTCTCGCGGGCGCACGAGCAGAACGCCCGACATGCGATGTTCCTTCAGAAACGCTTCCAGCTCCTGCTCCACGACACGACCACGACGACGCGAGGCGTGAGAGAGCATGAGGCGGAGCGGGGCCTCGTCTTCCGCGCGAGATGATTTTCGTTCCACGAGCAACAGGCCGATGTGAAAGACATCGAGGTTCGGCTTGGTGGAGACGAAGAAGATGAGATCCCCGTCGCGAAGGCGCTCGCGCCGCTTCGCGAGCTGGTCCTTCGGGAAGCAGCGAAAGCGAAGCGTTCGAGGCGGGAGGCCGGGGACCACGTTCACTCGCCGCGTGAGAAGGCGCGTCCCCGAACCGCGCGTGAGGTTCGTGAGAATGCCCTGACGAACGTTCTCGCGAATCCACTCGACCATGTAATGATGGCGCGTGCGCCAGGCGATTCGCCCTTCCTTATAACGGATGCGCCGCAGCCATCGTCGGACGTCGCGCACCGAACGGGCCAAAGCCAGCGCGAGCACGGTCTCCACATAGGTGACGCAATCGAAGCCTGCGAGCGAGAGCGTGAGGACCTCGCGCTGATCAGGCCCGCCTCCAAGTGGGTTCTCAAGATATGGGCGACCGCGCAAGAGTTGAGCCGCGCGTCGCATGCGCTCGCCGAGCGATGCCCCCCCACGCAGCTCGTGCAGGAGAGCGGCGATCTCCTGCTGTTGCACCGCGCGCGATTCCATCGGCTGTACCCCCCTTGGCGATTGTAGGGCATCGGCCATCGCGCCGACCAGTGCGCCATCCCGTCCGAGGGGACGGGAATTGAAAACCCACCCCGCCTCGCGGATAATACCCCGTGGGTATGCTCGAGCGACGAAAACTTCGCGTTCATCGCGTCGGCCTCATGGTCAAGCCGAAGATCAAGGGGGCGGGGTCGATCATCGAGCATCTCTCGCGATTTCTCGCGGAACGGGGCATTGAGCTTGTCGCTGAACCGATCATCGAGGAAATGGCTCCTGGATGTCGGGCCACGCTCGTGCCCCCTGAGAAGCTGCCTTCGACGATCGACCTGCTGGTCGTGATGGGAGGAGATGGGACCATGCTCGCAGCGGCGCGCTTGATGGGCGGGCGGCGTATTCCCGTCCTCGGCGTCAACTTCGGCGGGCTCGGCTATCTGACCGAGTTCACGTTGGAGGAGATGTTCCCCGCCTTGGAGCGCGCGCTGATGGAGGAGGCGCTCGTGGACTCCCGCATGATGCTCGATGCCTTCGTCTATCGCGCCGGCCAGTGCGTGGCCGAATATTCGGTCCTCAACGATGCTGTCGTGAACAAGAGCGCGCTGGCGCGCATCATCCAGATCGAATGCTGGATTGACGGCGCGCCCGTGACGACCTTCCGCGCCGATGGCCTCATCGTCTCCACGCCTACGGGATCCACGGCGTATTCGCTCTCGGCTGGGGGACCGATCGTTCATCCTTCGGTCGCCGCGATCGTGATCACGCCGATTTGCCCCCATATGTTGACGAACCGTCCGCTGGTCATCTCGGATCAATCGGACGTGAAGCTCATCCTGCGCACGCCGCGCGAAGAGGTCACGCTGACGCTGGACGGGCAAGTCGGCTTCGCCCTGCAGGTCGGGGATGAGGTGATCGTCCACAAGAGCGCAAAGACGTTCGATCTCATCTCCCCGCCGAACAAGAACTACTTTCAAGTCCTGCGTGACAAGCTCTATTGGGGGAAATGAGCATCGGGCGTCCTCACGTCTCGCCCGACCTTCGCTTGCTTGTGGCCGCGCGGCAGTGTTAGATTAAGCGGTAGGCTGAAGGATGAACCTCGGGCATTCAGGGAGGGACTTATGAAATGCGTCAATTTCGCTCGCTTCCTTGGCCCCATCGGCCTCGCCCTTCTCATCGCCCTAACGCCTCTGCGCGCCTTCCCGCAATCGCAGGCGACGGCGGCCACGCTGGAGGGGTATGTGTATGATCCCACCGGAGCCGTCGTGCCGGAGGTCACCGTTACGGCCGTGAACGCCGGAACGGGCCTGACGCGCACGGTGAAGACGAACGCCGTCGGCTACTACGTCATCCCGCTTCTGCCTCCCGGGACATACACGGTCACGTTCGCCAAAGCGGGATTCGCCGAATTGAAACTCGAAGGGATCGAGCTGCGCGTCGGCGATGCCCTCACGGTGAACGGCACACTGCAGCCGGCGGGCATTCGAGAGGAAGTCCTCGTCACGGCCGAGACGCTCCCGCTCATCGAGACGACGCGCACGCAACCGGGCACGGTCATTGATCGCGCGCTCATTGATGTGCTTCCGCTGAATGGACGGAATTGGACGGAGTTGGTGCTTTTGACGCCGGGCGTGACGGCAGCCGACGACTTCGGCAACGTGAGCTTCACGGGCGTGGATCGCGTCTTCAATAACATCCAAGTGGATGGCGCCGATAACAACAACGCCTACTTCGGCGAGATTCGCGGGCGCACGCGCGCGCCGTTCCAATTCAGCCAGGAGACGGTGCAAGAATTCCGCGTGGCCAACAGTAACTTCTCGGCCGAATTCGGACGCGCGGCCGGCGGCATCGTCAACGCCATCACGCGCTCGGGCACCAACGAGTGGCGCGGCACGGCCTTCTACTACATCCGCGACGATGCGTGGAACGCTAACGGCTTCTTCAATAATGCCAACAACGTGCCCAAGCCACCTGAACGCCGCCAACAGTTCGGCGGCAATATCGGTGGGCCGCTCATCCGCAACAAGCTCTTCTGGTTCCTCAACTACGATCATCAGGTTCGCAACGAGCCGGTGACGGTCACCCTCGGCGCGCGCCTGGAGAGCGAGATTCGCGCCTTGCGCGGTCCCGATCGTGAGCTGGCCGAACGCTTCTTCCGTCCGCTCGTGCGCTCCATCCCGCGCGATTTCGATCAGATCAATTTCTTCCCTCGGCTGGATTGGCAGATCACGCCCAATCACACGCTCACGCTCACGCACAACTTCCAGCAGTTCGATTCCCGAAACGGTGTCTTCACCACGCCCACGACGACGACCAATGTCACCGGCAACGCGAAGAATTTCACCAACAGCTACACGAGCGTCATCGCGCTCAACTCCGTGCTCACGCCCACGCTGCTCAACGAATTTCGCTTCAACTTCGTCTTCGACGATACGGGCGATTTCGCGAACGATCCCTTCCTGCCGCAGATCACCGTCTCCGGATTCAATCTCGGCGGTCGGACGTTCCTCCATGCTCGACCGGGGGACTTCCCAGGCCGTTTCACCCGCGAGCGCCGCGTGCAATGGATTGATAACGTCTCGATCATTCGGGGGCGGCACACGATCAAAGCGGGGCTCGACATCAATCGCATCGTGGATCGAAATTTCTTCGCCAGCAACGTCAATGGAACCTACAGCTTTGGCAGCGTCACCGACTTCTTGAACGGCGTGATCAGCAACTATACGCAACGGTTTTTCATCGGCGATCCGCTCGTGCGGCAGCGCACGATGGTCTATGGCTTCTATGGCCAGGACACGTTCCGCATTAGTTCGCGCCTGACGCTCTACTATGGCGTGCGGTATGAATTGCAGACGCTGCCAGGTCCGCTTGTCGTAAACCCGCTTGTGCCGGAGACGGGACGGATCAACGAGGACACGAACAATGTGGCGCCGCGCTTGGGGATTGCCCTCTCTCCGTTCAGGGATGGGAAGACGGTCATTCGCGCCGGATACGGGATCTTCTATGGTCTGACGCCCAATCTCATGATCAACGACGTCCTGACGAACAACAACGCGTATTCGATCAACATCTTCCTCTCGGGGACGGCCCTGGCGGCTAATGGGATCGTCTTTCCACCGATCACCGCGCTCGATCCGCTCAATCTCTCGAAGACGAAGTTCCCGCGACTGGAAACGCCTCCGGGCGGGATTCGATTCGCCGACCCGTCCTCGGACATCATGGTCTTCGCGCCGGATCGCGTGAATCCCTATACGCAGCAAGCGAATCTGGAGATCGAGCGCGAGCTATTTCCGCAGACGACGGTCTCGGTGGCCTATCTCTTCACGCGAGGGGTGAAGATCTCGCGCTCGCGCAACATCAACGTGCGACCGCCGCTTGAAGGACCGGCGGGCGTGGCGACCATCCGCGTGTTGGATGAGCAAGGACGAATTGTCCACACGTTCCAATTCCCGCGCATTGGCGTCGTCTCGCCGGCATCGCTGCGGCCGAACCCGAATTTCCGGCAGATCAATATGGTCGAGAGCGCGGCCAATTCGATCTATCACGGGATGGCCGTGCGCATCAATCGCCGTTTCCATCGCGGCCTGTCGCTGCTGGTCTCCTACACGCTCTCGAAGACGACCGATGACATCCGCAATGCGCTCGATGGGCGCTTCACCGACATTCTCGATCCGTTCGACGTGCGTCGCGATCGCGGGCTCTCCAGCTTGGATGAGCGACAGCGGTTGGTCATCAGTGGTGTCTGGCAGATGCCATTCTTCAAGAACGCCACTAATCGCATCCTGCGCTACGCCTTGGGGAATTGGAGCGTGAGCGGGATCGCGACGTTCTCCAGTGGACGCGCCGTGACCGCTGATCTCGCCGGAGCGAGCACGGACACGGATCTGAACGAGGACAACGTCCCTGACGATCGCGCGCCGCACTGGGGACGCGGGGCCTTCCGCGGCCCAGGGCGGAATCAGATTGACCTCAGCTTGCGCAAGCGGATTGATCTGGCTGAACGACGGCGTCTGGAATTCATCATCCAGGCCTTCAATGTCTTCAATCGGCCACAGTTCACCGGCGTGCAGGTGGATGCTTACGACGCCACGCGCAGCGGCGGCGTCACTTCGCGCGTCTTCACCTTGCGCCCGCGCGCCGATTTCCTGCAGCCGGTCTTCGGCCTGCGCGCTCGCGATCTGCAGCTCGGCGTGCGGGTCACGTTTTGAAGCTTAGGAGGGAGGCCATGAACGCGAAAACGTGGACAGTTGCGATCCTCTTTCTCGCCCTCATATATCCCCCCGTATGGGGACGGCAAGCCAGTGCTCTTGTGGTGCGTCTCGCCGTGTCAGGGGATCATATCGCGGAGAAGACGCTCTCGAAAGGAGCACGCCCCGGACGGTTGAGCGCGACGCCCGATGGTCGGTTGATCTTCACCGATTTCTCCGATGCCGCGAACAACGAAGTCTTCATCGCCGATGTTTCGGTGACTCCTCCGATCATCACGAAGGTCACGGATACGGCGACGCTCAGGGCAAAAGTTGACGCCGAGAATGGTGGGGATCCCGCTCCTGCCGTGATGACGTTGCAAACAGTGGAGGTGGACGAAGACGGACACATCATCATCCTCACGGATGGGGGAGGAGATGAGCTGGCGTACCTCTTCCGCGTTGATCCCCGAAGCGGAGAGGTCGCCTTGATCTCCGGTCTGGATCGGCCGTTTATGCCCATCCAGCCCATCTCTTCGATCGAGGGGAACCGCTCGATGGCCGTTTTGGGGACGACGGCCTACATTTTGCTGAACGACCGGTTCGGCGCCTTCAACGGCGACAGCATCGTGAAGATTGATGTCCATGCTCCCGATGGAGGACGAACGGCCGCTTCGGAGCTTGTCTCTCAAGCGCAGCTAGAAGCGGTCATTGGCGTCGGGCAGGACATTGATCTCAACGATGCCGCGGTATGGCCATCGCGAGGAACGTTGGTCGTCATCAACAGCGGTCGCGCTCAGGCGACGGATGATCTCTTGGAGGTGGATCCCCGGACGGGAAAGGTCTCTCTCCTCGTCGCGGCGACGGACATCGAAGCAGACTTGGGGATTCCGGATGTCGGCTACTCCGGCGTGGATGTGGGATCGGATGATGCCATTTATCTGCTGAACACGTTTGGGACGTCGGGACATCCCGCCACTCGGGGGATCATCGCGATCCGAAATGCCGGTGGAGGAAAGGGCGACGCTACGCTCTTCGCTTCAGAGGCGGAGATCTTGGCGAATCCTTCGATCCGGAACAGGGCCGGAAGCCCCGTCTCCCGATTCTTTCATCAAAATGCCGGATTCGCGGTCAGTCTCGTGACCGGAGAGGTCTTCTTCGTGGATTCCTCTGGGGCGGCGCAGACCAATGCGATCATCGGCGTACGACGCCTAGCGGGGAGGTAAGCTCCATCTCCGGATTACGGTCAGAGGAGGAAGTGCTCGCGGCCGGGATGAGATCGGCGCGACGGCGGGGGAGGATCTGATACCCGCGGGTGAAGGGACGAAAGCGGTCGAACTGGCCGACGATGCCCACGAGAGTGAAGGAGCCGATCGGCGTCGGCAAGCCGGGGATATTGGTCGAGTCGAGGATGCGCATAGTCGTTATGCCCGTTCCGTCGGTGATTGTGAGGTTCGCGTTCCCAGATGGCGGGATCGCGCCCTGAGTGATCCTCACCCCCTCGATTCGCACGAGCTGTCCCTCGCGAGCCTCGCCCACATCGGCGAGGCGCACGGATCGAGGAATGGGCTCTGCATCCGGGCGGTCGAGCACGCGAATGCCGAACGGGGAAGGGAATGGCGGCATGGGCAGCGGATTGGTGATGTCGAGTTCCAAAAGTCCGTTGAAGCTTTTCACGCGCCCGGTGACCATGACGCGGTCTCCGAGATTCACCACCTGGCTCTGCGCGCGCAGGTCGAAGACGCGAATTCCGCCGGTCTCATCCTCGACGAAGATCTCCGTTTGTGTTCGGTTGAACGTCCCGCTTCCGACGGTCACCGTGCCGATGATGCGAACGGGCGCGCCTTCGTAGCGCGGGACGCCCCACGCGTCTACAGCGCGCACGGTGCGAATCGGTGTGATGCCGGAGAAATACTCGCCACACGCCGTCGTCGTATGCCTCACCTCATCTTCCGCGGTGATGCAATAGCGCACGAACGTCCCATCTGGCTGCCCGGGGATCTCCCCGGCGAAGAGCTTCTCTGAGAGACGCACGAGCGGCAGAGACGCGGGCTCCTCTTCGTTCGTGGAGAAGGTCAAACGGGTCGAACGAATTCGCCCGGAATCATCCGCAATTTGCACGGCGAGGAGAACAGCTTCCCCGGCCTGCGGAACGATAGGAGACGCGCTCACGATAACCGTCGGTGGGAAATCCGTGCGCACACCACGTTCTGCGTCATCGGTCGGAAACGTACGCGGTCGCAGCAGTCTGCCGCGCACGGTATACCGGCGTCCGTCCGTCTCGATCTCGATCGTCCCTCCGGCGACATGCCCCTGATGACTCACGCGCGCATCCGAGGGGGGACTCGCTTGCGTTTGAAAGAGGAAGGGAGGGCGAGAAGGCGGGAAGTCGCCATCGGGGGGAATGGGCGTCAGACCGTTCGTCGGCGTCACGGTGATGAAGCGATCTACGACTTCGACGCTCGGATGACCAAATGTATTCGTCGTCGCCGCTTGCACGATTCCCACCTCGGCTTTGAGCGTCGAGAGGAACGTCGCATTGTTGCTCGTTGCGCTGCCGTGATGATTCAGTTGCACGACGTCTACATCGCCGACGAGCTGAGCGACGGTGGATTCGACATCTGTCGTCCCGTAGCCGCCACCAGTGAGATCGCCTCCGATGAAGAGGTCGAAATCCCCGTATTGGATGAGGAGACCGATCGAGGCGCTATTGTCCAATTGGTCGAGTGGATCGCTTCGGCCGAAGATGCCGAGGCGTCCGCCGCTCAGGAGATCGCCGTTGACGACCACACAGGTCGCGACCACACCATCGCCCAGATCGAGGACGTCTCCAGCGCGCAGCGTGCGACGAGCTGCGCCGATGGCTTGGAGATACTCGGCGAAGAATCGGCCTGTACGCGGAGCTGTGAGATCGCCGCTGTCATAGGCGACAGCCGGAGGGAAGATGGCGGCGATTTCATCCAACCCGCCAATGTGATCGGCATCGTAATGGGTGGCGATCATCACATCGAGGCGAGTGAGTCCGAGATCGCGCATGAGCGGCACGAGGACAGCGCGCCCCATTCCATCCGGACCGCCGTCAATGAGCAGCGTGCGTCCCGTCGGGGAGATGATGAGCGCGGCATGCCCGTGGCCGACATCGGGGAAGAAGATGCGAAGCGGAGCTTCTTGCGCCCGTAGCGGAGATCCTTCGAGCCAGAGAGCGATGAGAAGGAGAGCGATGGACTTCCGAATGGTCGCATTCCAGGGCCTCATGGGGATCATTATAAGAGACGCGCGTCAGGAACCACAAAAACTCGCCAACCAAGGGCCGACTCTCGCTCAGAGCAAACTGGACGGCGAGCCTTCGCCGAGATCCGCTCTGTCAGCCATCTTCACCGTGATCGAGGAAGGGGCGCGAGGACTGCATCTCTCATGAGGAGCGCACGCGGTGGGCGTGATTACTCCTTGATGCGGAGACCGATGAGATCGAGGGCGCGTTCGATCTCTGGATTGCGCATGAAAAAGCGCCAGACGGTTCCGGCACGCAGGTTCTCAGCGCTGAGCAGCGTGATGCCCACGCTGATGCCGATGACGTCCGCATTCACCCATCCGGTCGTGGGGTTGAAGGCATCGGTGAAGCCATAGCGGCCATAAAAACGCTCGCCATATTGAGTGGAGAATCGTTCACGCATCGTGCGAAGTGCCGGCACCGAAATATCCGGTGTGAACATGAGCGAACCGGCGGCGGCGCTCGGGACGACCGTGCCGTCAATGCGTCCATCGCGGGGAAAGCCCGGTGGCGGCGGCCCACCCCAGTCGCAATATTGCACCCGTCCCTGCCGTAGACAATCGGAAGCCGTGATCCCCCACACGTTCTCCGAGTAGCTCAGGGGAAATTCCCGGGCGAGTCGAAGGCAAAATTCTCGATGAGCCCGCGTGGCCAGGATCGAATTCTCAAACCAATCAGTGCGCATTCCGCGCTCTTCCTGACGACCACGAAAGTCTATCCAGGCGTGCGAATACTGATGGATGAAAAGCGGCGGCGCGCCGTAGATGTACGTGTAGCCGGCATAGGTGATGGGATTCCGCCGCCAGGCATACCAGGCCTCGGGCGAGATCGGATGCGTCGGCGAGGCGATGGCCAAAAGGTAGAGGATCATGTGCTCACTGTAAGTGTCCCAACGGGCGGAGAGAAATCCTCCCTCCGGCGTCCAGCCATGCGACAGCAACGTCGGGTGTCCGTTGAGCATCCAGGGGAAATCCACCCGCTCGTAGATCGTCGTGGCTAACGCGACGATTTCGGGATCGGAAGCGAAGCACTGCCGCACCGTGAGCACGCCGGCCAAAAGCAGCGCGGTATCAATTGTGGAAACTTCGCTCCCCCACTCGCGCGCACCGGTCCTGGCGTGCATTGGGCCGTGACCATATCTTTTACCACAACACGCGCACGTCCCAAGTGTGTCGCCGTTCGTAGGCCACGACGCCGAGCGAACGAAAGTAGGCCGCCCACGTGTCGCCCAGTTGCGCGACGATCGGCGGATTACTCTGGTCCGAGACGTAGTCGGCGAAAAAGCGAAAGGCATCGGCCCAGGCGATGAACCGCACTCGCGCCCTCGTCTTCTCTTGTGCCTGGAAGGCCGCCAGCTCCTCAAAAATCTGTCGCTGCCCGAGCACTTGACGGGCGAAAGCCCGATCTCAAATGAGATCGGACGCGGTCATCTGCAAGTGTGGACTTCGCTCGGCGACAAAGCGGGCGATATCGGCATCGGAGGGATCGCTCGCCAGAGCCGTCTCATCCGGCATGCGGATGAGCAGCACAGGATCATGAGAGGTTACTTGGAAGGCGAGCAAAGGGAGGATCAAAACCCACATCATGCCTCCGACTCGTTTCGCGCGGGCCTTCATCGCCGCCCCCTCCTGCGGAGAATCTAATCGGCCGAACGCGCGCTATCTAGCGTCGAAGACCTCGGGAAGATCATTCCTCCGTGCGACGAACCCAGTGAGGTTCATGAGCCCTCCAGCGAGATACGCGCACGGTCGGTTCCGAGAAGCGTCCTGTGATGCACGTCGCGATCTCACTTGGGGACTGGCTTTTTTGACAGTTGGGTCGTCTCTCGGGCAAAATCTCACGCGTCGTGGACACAGTGTCTTCCACAAGTCATCTTCTCAGGAGGTCATACGATGCGTGAGGTATCTCTGAGGAGCGCGTGGCAAACGCATGCAGGGCAATACGTGCCCCTGGTCCTTCTCCTTCTCCTTCCTTCCATTGGCGCGGCACAGGAAAGGGTGTCGAATCCCGAGCGGAGCGTTCGCCCTGTTCTCTCCCTCAGCCTGAGAGAGGCTGTGGCCTTGGCGCTCGCTCCGGAAGGGAACGCGCGCGTGCGTTTGGTCGAACACCAGCTCCGTCGCGTAGCGGCACAACGAGACGAGGTGCGGGCCGCCTTTCTGCCGCACGTCGAGGCCTCGCTCAGTCAGCAAAATCGCACGCTGAATCTCGACGCGGTGGGCATTCGGATCCCGTTCCCCGGATTTCGTCCCTTCGTGGGACCGTTCATGACCTTTGATCTGCGCGCGACGGCTACGCAGACGTTGTTCGATCTCCCGCTGGTGCGCCGCCTTCAAGCGGCGAATGCAGGCGTGGAGGCCGCCCAAATCGATCTCGAACGCGTGCGCGATCAGGTGGCTGGCCACGTCGCCCGCCTGTATTTGGCTGCACTTCGGGCTGAAGCGGCTCTGGCGACCGCGCGCGCCAATGTCACCTTGGCAGAAGCCTTACTCGAGCTCGCTCGAGATCAGAAGGCCGTGGGCACGGGCATCGGCATTGAGGTCACGCGTGCGCAGGTTCAGCTCATGCATGAGCGGCAGCAGTTGCTCGTCGCCGAGAACGAATGGCGACGCACGCAGTTGGAATTGCTCAAGGCGCTCGGGCTTCCGCTGGAGACGGAATTGCACTTGACGGATGCGCTCACCTACCGGCCGATGGAGGTGCCGACGTTGGCGCATGCCTTGGAGACGGCGTGGCGCTCGCGCGCCGACTACGCGGCTCAGCGAGAGCGTGAAGCGGCGGCGCAGCTTGCTTACAGTGCGACGAAGTGGGAACGATTGCCTTCGCTCGTGGGATTCGCCGACTACGGGACCATTGGATCAAGCCTCACGCACATGGCCCCCACGCGAACCTTTGGAGTCGCGCTTCGCCTCCCCCTCTTCGACGGTGGTCGGCGCCAGGCGCGGCGCGCGGATGCTCAAGCCGCATGGAAGCAAGAGCAGGTGCAGACGGAGGACCTCCGACGACAGATCGAGCTGGAAGTGCGGGCCGCTTTGGATAGCGTGCGCTTGGCTGACGAGCAGGTGAAAGTCGCCGAGGAAGGCCTGCGACTGGCCGAGCGAGAACTCGAACAAGCGCGCCATCGGTACGAAGCCGGCGTGACCACGAGCCTCGAAGTCACCGATGCCCAAACCCGCCTGCAACGCGCGCGAGAGAACCACATCGCGGCGCTCTACGCCCATAATCTGGCTCGCTTGGAGCTAGCCCTCGCTATGGGCACTATCCGTCAGCTCTTTCGATGAACGATTCCCCCGAACCCTTCGCGTCTCGACACCCCCGCTCGACTGACTGTTGGAGCGGGCGCGCTCATGACCTCTCGCGAAAGACGGGCATGTGGGAGAGATCCGTCCCTCACACCCTGACGGCTGATGCGGATTCTGCACGAGCGGGTCTTCCGAAGGGACGCGTGGCGACTCTGGACGATGGGGAATGCGGTGTGATATTCTCTTCACTCGCTGATTTCGCGCGCCCGTAGCTCAATTGGATAGAGCATTGGACTTCGGATCCAAGGGTTGGGGGTTCGAGTCCCCCCGGGCGCGCCAGGTGATCGGATCTGCCATGGAGAGGTCCCCCCTTTCCAGATGCGCTGTCCGGAGGAAGTGGGAATCTCGCCTCAACTGTGCGCGCTCGGGGCGAAGTTCAGGCGCTCGCATGCGCGTGCTCTGTCGGAATCAACCCTTCATCGCTTCGGCTCGACAGCGCGTGGGTCTCTGGCGTACATTTGCCATCGGGAGATTCGCTCATCGGGAGAGGAGTCATGCAACCGACCGTGCGGCTTGTGCTCTCGACGTCATTGACCGAAGCCGAGTTGCTCGCTCGGGATCGGCTTCGCGTGCGCCTTTTGAATGAAGCGAACAAGCCGACGATCAAAGCGCTCTTGCGTTTGGTGGATGTGCCTGAGATGGTGCTTTTGCAAGCCGAGACCGCGAGCGAAGAAGCCGCTGCTATTCGTCACGCGCTCGTCGTGGAGGTGGATCCGCGTGGCGGGCCGGAGTCCGGGAATGGGAAGATTCTGGCCGATGTGCTCCCTTTGTTGTACGGTTCATCGCGAGACGTGCATCTCATTCTTCACCATCTCACGAAGAAAGGCGACGTGCTGGCGGCAGATTTGCTCGCCTACGAACCGTGAGGCGCGACGGATTACGATCCCTCGCGGCGCCGCTGTTCGGCGATGAGCTCATCCATTTGTTTGAGCTGATGGATGATCCAGGGAAGCGGCAACAACATGCCGAAGGCGGCCACGATCAAGGCGACCGACAGCAACGCCATGCCGAGCACGATATACATGCCCGCCGGATGATCGGCCCATCGCCGCGCGATCACGACGCCGAGAGCCAGCGCGCAACTCACGAGAAACAGGGCGGCGGCCACGCGTACCATCTTATCCGCGCGTCGCGCGAGGAGGGCGCGCTGCTCTTCCATCCATTGCACCGTCTTCATCGCCTCGTCCCCGTGAGAGCGAAGCATCATAGCGCGAAGGTGGGGAGAAAATCGAGCCCGAGATGTTCCCCACCGCGCGCCCGCGGAAGAGCGCTGGTCGCGCCCTTCGCCCGATCAGCTCCTTCGACGAGCCGGGAGGCTCGTGCTACCCCCTTTCGCCTGCCTGTTGAGGAGACGCGAGGGAGGAGTTAGAATGCCACCCGATCTTCAGCACGCAGAATCATTGGACGAGGAGAGCACGAGATCAAGGTCAGCTTCTTCGCACTGAGGAGAGGGATATGCTTCGGTCATTCGCCTTAGGTGCCCGGCATCGGAGAGCTCTACGCGTGGGGCTCGCGGTCTCGTTTGCACTTCTGGCCCAAGTCTTCCCAACGGTCGGGCAATAGCAACGAATCGGCTCAGCCCGTTTGGTCACGCGCCAGGCGCGCGGGGTGACACTCGATTGTCAGAACGCGCAGCTTCAGGTCACTGTTTTGGCAACCGATCTCATTCGGGTTCGGATGCCGCCAGGGGCGGCATTTGGCCCTAATGAGAGCTGGGCCGTGGTTAAGACTGAATGGCCGACCGTCCCCGTGGAGATCGGCGAGGATCGGATGAGCGTTCGGCTGAGCACGTGGGAGCCGATCGTCGAGATTCACAAATCCCCTTGCGCAGTGACGATTCGCGATCGGCAGGGCGAGGTCATCGTGGCGGATGCCCCCGGAGCGGGCATGAGCTGGGAGGGTCGGGAAGTGCGCGTGTGGAAGGTGATGCCGCCCGACGAATATTACTACGGGCTGGGAGAACGAGCAGGACCACTTGAGCATCGCGGTCGAGTGTATGTCAACTGGAACACGGACGCTTATGGGTATCAACGAGGGACGGATCCGCTCTATCAATCCATCCCCCTCCTGCTGGCTTTGCGTCAGGGACGCAGTTACGGGATTTTCTTCGACAATCCCTCGCGCTCCAGCTTCGATCTGGGGAGCACGCGGCGCGATCAGTATTCGTTCGGCGCAGAGGAGGGCGAGCTGAACTACTACGTCTTCTACGGGCCCGATCCGAGGAAAGTCATCGAGCGCTATACGGAACTCGTGGGACGCATGCCGCTGCCGCCGAAGTGGGCGCTCGGCTATCAACAATCCCGATGGAGCTATGAGCCCGAAAGTCGCGTGCGCGAGATCGCCCGCGCGTTTCGGCAGCGTCAGATCCCGTGCGACGTGATCTACCTGGACATCGACTACATGGACGGATTTCGGAGCTTCACCGTGGACGCGCGGAAGTTCCCGAGCTTTCGCCAAATGATCGCCGATGCGCCGACTCGCGTGGGTGAAGTTCCCCGATGAAGGGCGGGCTGTGACCGTGGCGATTCGATGACGCCCTTCGGTCTTCCTTCGAGCAAGCTCGCGCTTGGCCCGGGCAAGCGGTTGGGGACGCGCGCGCTTTGCCTCTGGGCTCCGAGAGCCGATACAATGGAATTCCTTCGGAAGAGATTTCGGAGAAGGGGGAGCGATGCGAGGTCAGAATTGGGTTCCGCTTCTTTGGGGGATCATGATCATCGGGACACTTGTGGTCCTCGGGCGCGAATATTCGTCGGCCTCTTGGGCCCCCCTTGGGCCGATCGCCAAACAAGAGTCCAATCGTTGGAACGTTCCCGAATCGGCCAAGCGGATGAAGAATCCGATTCGGGCGACGAGCGCTTCGATCCGCAAGGGGAAGAGCCTGTTTGCCGAACAATGCGCCATGTGCCATGGAGAGAGCGGTAAAGGCGATGGCCCTATGGCGGAAGCTCTCGAGATAAAGCCGAAAGATTTGACCGACCGCGCTCGGATGCGCGCGCAGAGCGACGGGGAATTGTTTTGGAAGATCGCCAAGGGAAATCCGCCCATGCCGGATTTTGAGAAGACGTTGAGTCAGGAGGAGATCTGGCATCTGGTGAACTTCCTGCGCACGCTCGCGCGATAGATAGCTCGCGCCGACTTCAGCCCCAGCGAGTGAGGATCGTCTCTCGCTCGAAGAGGCGCGCGCCGATTTTCAGGAGGACCACATCGAGCGCAAGCAGCGCTGCTGCTCCCACGAAGAGCCATCGGACGTCCAAGAGGAAGAAGCCGCGCATCTGCATGATGAAGAGAGCCATGATGGGGAGGATCAGGACGACCCCGACCTGCTGCGCCGTGCGTGGATCCTTCGCGCGCGAAGAGACGATCACCCCAAGTCCCAGACTGAGGACCGCGACCAGTGGTCCGATGAGGAAGATGAGACCGAGCCCGACGGGATTCGCGACGCGAGGAAGCACTTCCGGAGGGCTCAACGCACGGATCCCCAGCACGTAGAGTCCGAAAGTGGCCCACACCAGCAGCGTCGCCGGAATGGCCGCGGCCAGACTCTTTCCCCACAGAAGCTCGGTCGTCGCAATCGGCGTCGCGAGAAGCGGCTCGAGCGTGCGATTCTGCTTCTCCCCGATGATGCTGTAGGTCGCAATCGAGAGCGCGCCGAGAATCGGCACGAGCAAAAGCATGAGGACGAACTGTCGGAAGATGTAGATGTGCAGGACCACCAAAGGGTCCAGTCGCCGTAACTCCGGCTCCGCGCGTCCCAACACTTCGATCATCCGCAGAAAATCCTGATCGCTCAAGCTCGAGGGATCAAAGAGCGGGATGAGGATCGTGAGGATGAACGGCAGCAGGAGGAAGACGAGAGCTGGCACGACCATCGAGAGCACGAGCAAGCGGTGCCGCCGCAGGTCGGTCCATTCCTTTCTCAAGATGACGAGTACGGGCGACATGGTCTCATCTCGCTGACGCCGCTTCCGCCTGCTGGGCTGCGGCCTCCTCCTCGAGGAGGCGGAGGTAGATCTCCTCCAGGGAATGCTCCTCCTCAGTGAGGAATTGAATGGCCGCCCCTGCTTCGACCAACGCGCGCACAAGGTACGGGTTCTCGTGCTCCGGATCGGCGAGCGCGATGTAGAGCTGCCGTCCATTGCACTGCAGATCGCGCACAAACGGGAGGGTGCGCACGCGCTCCAGGATCCCTGCGGTCACTTCAGCGAGCGTGACCACGATGCGCCGTCCGAAGAGCCGTCGGTGCAACGCTTCGGGCGTGTCGAGCGCGATCGGACGGGTCTTCAACACGAGGATGCGGTCGCACAAGCGCTCGGCCTCATCCAGATTGTGCGTGCAGAGGAGGATCGTTCGCCCTTGGCTTCGGAGATCGGCGATGAACTCCCGCACGACGCGCGTCATCTGCGGATCGAGACCAGAGGTCGGCTCATCCAGGAGCAAGATCTTCGGCTCGTGCACAAGAGCGCGAGCGAGCGCCAACTTCTGCTTCATGCCTTTGGAGAACGTTCCGACCGGCTCATCCCGCCGATCCCAGAGGTCCAGCAGACGAAGGTACTTCTCGACCTGTCGCGCGACGTTCGCGACGCCGTAGAGCCGCGCGTACACTTCCAAATTCTCTCGCGCGCTCAAGCGTTCGTAGAGGCCAGGGGCTTCGGTCACGATCCCCACCAGGCGTCGGATCGCGGCGTCTTGTTCCCCCAGGCGGTATCCTCCGATGATCGCCTCTCCAGCGGTAGGCGCGATGAGCGCCGCGAGCATGCGCACGGTCGTCGTCTTCCCCGCGCCATTTGGCCCGAGCAAGCCGAAGATCTCTCCGGGCCGAATCTCCATCGTGAGCGCTTCGACGGCGACTTTCCCATCGTAGACTTTCGTCAGCCCGTTGGTCGTGATCATCGCTCACGTCCAGTTGCGGATCACTTCGCACCGGCTCTCGAACTCAGCTTCCAGAGCGAGGACCGTCGCCTCCAGACGTTCGGCCGCCAGCAAGAGGCCTTCCGGTGGATGCGCGCGCAATCCTTCCAGTTGCGCATAGGCGTCTTGCACGTGCTCATTGAGCACGAGATCGTACTGATAGAGCAGATCGAGCACGGTCTCGTCCACGGGGCGTTCATTGAAGAACGCAGTCGTCCCGTAGTCGGGAGCCTCCAGCTCGCGAAGGAGCGCGCGCAGCTTCTCGCGCACGCGCTCCAGGGGCAAGACCTCGATGACCTGTCCGGCGTGAGCCCGTTCGCCGATGAGCTGCTCTAACGGTGCAAGCAGTCCACCAACTCGGTCGCTCAAGTACCGACGATAGAGAGCATCTTGCTCGCGTCGAGAGGTTTGATCAGCATATCCCCGGTATGCCGGGAGAACACTGCGCAGCCTCTCCAACCACTCATTGGCCGACGAGGACTGGGGTGCATCGCTCATGATCCCTTCTCCCCTCCTTGCGATTCCCGATCGTTCAGAGCGGGATGTTGCCGTGTTTGCGCGGCGGGTTCGTATCGCGCTTGGTGTCGAGCATCTCCAAGGCGCGGATCAATTTCGGGCGCGTGGCGCGCGGCTCGATCACTTCGTCAATGAACCCGCGTTCGGCAGCGATATATGGGGAGGCGAACTTCTCCTCGTATTCGCGAATGCGCTCGAGGCGAAAGGCCTCCGGATCGCGCGCGCTTTGGATCTCTCGACGATAGAGGATATTGACCGCGCCTTCGGGGCCCATGACGGCGATCTCGGCTGTCGGCCACGCGAAGTTCACGTCCGTGCGCAGATGCTTCGAGCCCATGACGCAATAGGCGCCGCCATAGGCCTTCCGCGTGATGACGGTGATCTTCGGCACGGTGGCCTCGGCGTAAGCGTAGAGGAGCTTGGCGCCATGTCGGATGACGCCGCGATGCTCTTGATCCACGCCGGGCAGAAAACCCGGCACATCCTCGAAGGTGATGATCGGGATGTTGAAGCAGTCGCAAAAGCGCACGAACCGAGCGGCCTTCACCGAGGCATCAATGTCGAGCACGCCCGCCAGATACGCCGGTTGGTTGGCGACGATCCCGATGGGCCGTCCGTTGAGGCGAGCGAAGCCGATGACGATGTTCGGCGCGAAATGCTCCTGCACCTCCAGGAAATATCCATCGTCCACGACCAAGTGAATGACGTCGCGGATGTCATACGGCATGTGCGGTTCGGTCGGCACGAGGGTATCCAAGCGCTCCTCCATGCGCTCCACCGGATCTGAGCAGGTTCGTCGGGGCGGATCCTCCAGATTGTTTGACGGCAGGAAGGAGAGCAATTCGCGGATCAAGTTCAGGCAATCTTCTTCCGTGTCCACGGCGAAGTGCGCGACGCCGCTCTTGGTATTATGCGTCATGGCACCACCGAGCTCCTCTTTGGTCACCTCTTCGTGCGTGACGGCGCGGATGACGTCCGGCCCTGTGATGAACATGTAGCTGGTGCGCTTGGTCATGATGATGAAATCGGTGAGCGCCGGGCTGTAGACGGCGCCGCCAGCACATGGCCCCATGATGGCCGAGATCTGTGGCACAACTCCGGAGGCGAGCACATTGCGCAGAAAGATCTCGGCGTATCCCGCCAGCGAGGCCACGCCCTCCTGAATGCGCGCTCCGCCGGAATCGTTCAGGCCGATGACGGGGGCGCCCACTTTCATCGCCAGGTCCATGATCTTGCAAATCTTCTCGGCATTGGTCTCCGAGAGCGATCCCCCGAAGACGGTGAAGTCTTGCGCGAAGACGAAGACCGTCCGTCCGTCAATCTTCCCCCATCCGGCGACGACGCCATCGCCGAGATATTGATGCTCGGCCATGCCGAAATCCGTGCACCGATGCTTCTTGAACTTGTCGAACTCTTCGAACGTGCCTTCATCGAGCAGGTACTCGATCCGCTCGCGCGCCGTCATCTTCCCTTCGGCATGTTGACGCGCCACGCGTTCGGGGCCGCCGCCGGCTTCGGCCACGCGGTTCAGTTCGCGCAAATGGTGGAGTTTCTCGACGATGGTCACCCGCGATGACATCCGCACCCTCCGGCCGAGCATCCGCATCCGCTCGTGGAGCGAACGCTCGCGATGAATTTCCGCGCCATGCCGAAGGCGAACGAGGAGTAGATCCGTTCGCACGAAGCGCTGCCGCACCGCGGACAGGCGATCTTCGTCTCGGGAGACAGAACCAGCTTCTCGAACTTCTCGCCGCATTTCTCGCAGACGTACTCATA
This sequence comes from Blastocatellia bacterium, assembly GCA_025055075.1. Taxonomy (NCBI): domain Bacteria; kingdom Pseudomonadati; phylum Acidobacteriota; class Blastocatellia; species Blastocatellia bacterium. The sequence goes on along the minus strand of JANWYV010000016.1, from coordinate 7,112 downwards.
CATCGGCATGGCATTCCCCTCCTTCGGAGTCCCCCAGCGGGAGATCTCCATTGCGTCGCTCACTCAAGCGCACACTTTATCAAAACAGCCGCCGGGCAAGCAAGCGAAGACTCAGAACGCCTGACGAGCAATCCGCCCTCTTGCGCCCGAGCGCGCGAGAGGAAGCGGTAGATTGCCTCGCAGCTCCCGAAGGGACGATAATATGTGCGTGAAGGTCAATGCGGTGGGCGTTATGGTGGACGTGATTCCATCACCGCCAATCATCGTGCGACGGGGGCGTGTCGAGGAACTGGATCGGTTGGAGGAGGTCTATCGGCAGGCGTATCGAGGTTTGGAGGAATATGCCGACACGACCACGTTCCGCATTCGCAATTATCTGAACTGGCTCTACAGCGGCGAACCCGAAGGGTTCTTCGTCGCTGAGGTCGAGGGGCGATTGATCGGGTTCGTGAGCATCCACGCTGAGTGGTGGGACAAGCGCTTGGGCGAAACGGGCGAGATTCACGAGATCTGCGTCCATCCCGACTGGAAGGGGCGAGGAGTAGGGCGAAAGCTCCTCGAAGCGGCTATCGCGTATGCCCGGGAGCGCGGTCGCTCATACGTCAGCCTCTGGGTGGGGGAGCGCAATTGGCATGCGCGCCGGTGGTACCAGAGCTTGGGATTTGAAGAGTGTGGCGTGCAGCTCGGCGAATGGGTGCGCATGATCCGACGGATCGAGGAGGAGGCTTATCCCCAGTGAGCCAGCATATGAGCGAGGACGCGGGTCATGATCTCCAGCTCGTCGAGCGAGACCCACTCGTGGTCGGAGTGGGCGACGCCGAGATTCCCAGCTCCATAGACGATGGCGGGGAAACCCCGTTGGAGATAGTGCGTGGCATCGGTGAAGCTGTAGTAGCCGCAAGGAGTCGGGCGCTCTCCCGTGATCGCCTCATGAGCGGCCATCAGCGCGCGCACAACCGGATGCTGCGCATCAACCTCGGAAGGCTCCGAGACATCGAGGATCGTCAACTCGGCTCCATATTGCGCCGCCAGGGCGAACAATTGTTCGCATGCCGTGCGGATGGAGACGCCCGGTAGCACGCGCACGTCCATTTGAAAGGTACAGCGATTGGGGACGACCATGGTGTCGAATCCCCCCTCGATCTTCCCCAGCGTCACCCATGGAGCGGGAGGGAAGAGCGGATGCGTCTGTTCGAGGAAGGGCAGGCGGGCGATCTCCTCGATGACCCGCATGGCTTTGAGGACAGCGTTCTCTCCGCAGTGCGGCATGCTCCCGTGGGCCGCTCGCCCGTAGACGGCGACTTCCAATTCGATCGCCCCGGCATGTGCGACGACCGGACGCAGCTCGGTCGGTTCCAGCACGATCACTCCATCGGCTTCAATTTGCACCTCGCGCGAGCCGAGCGCCGTGCGCTCTTCGTCCACGACGAAGGCGATCTGGCAGGGCGCGTCCATCAATTCGACGGCGCAGAGCAGTGCGGCGATTTGTCCTTTGCAATCCACGGCGCCGCGCCCGATGAGTCGCCCATTCTCCTCGCGCAGCCGATAAGGCTCCGGATGCGTGTAAGCCGGATATGTGTCCACGTGCGCCGAAAAAAGCAGCGTGCTTCGTCCCCGTCGGGCGACGAGGTTCTCGCGTCCGAGCGACGTCATCTGCCGCTCCACATGGAAGCCACAAGCTTGGAGCACAGCAGTCAGAAAGGGATAGAGCGCGGCTTCATTCCCGCTTGGCGTCGGCGTTTCCACGAGCACGGCGGTGAGTTCGCGCACGCGTGCGCGAAGCGTCGCTCGTGCGTGTTCCGAGAGGGCATCGCTCTTCATGTCCGCCCTCCGTTCGAGAACAAGCAGCGCGCGCGCTCCGTGGCTTTGACAACGGCTTTGATCAACGTGACGCGCAAGCCTCCCTCTTCCAGCTCCAGGAGGCCATCAATTGTGCATCCGGCCGGCGTGGTCACGGCATCCTTGAGCTTCGCCGGATGCTCGTTGGTGACGAGCACCATCTTCGCGGCCCCGAGCGTCGTCTGCGCGGCCAATTCCGTGGCCACCTCGCGCGCGAGTCCCACCTTCACCCCCGCTTCGGCCAGCGATTCGATGATGACGTAGATGAACGCTGGGCCGCTCGCGCTCAATCCCGTCACGGCGTCCATCTGACTCTCGTCCAAGATCATCGTGCGTCCGACGGCATCGAAGAGCGAGCGCGCCAGTTGCAAATGCGATTCCGTCGCATGGCGGCCGCGGCAAAGCACCGTCATTCCCGCACGGATGACGCACGGCGTGTTGGGCATGGCGCGAACGACGGGGACTTCGATTGGCAGCAAGCTCTCGATGAATGCCGTGGGGACCGAGGCCGCGACGGAGATGAGCAGATGCCGGGGAGCGACGGCCGGCGCGATCTCCTCCAGCAGCTCGCACATCGTCTGCGGCTTGACGCTCAAGAGCACCAGATCCGCTTGCTCGACAGCGAGCGCGTTGTCGAGCGTCGTCCGCACGCCGTAATGCTCAGCCAGATAATCGAGCCGCTTCTGATGCTTCGCCGTGGCGATGATGTTCTCTCGCTCCAAAAGCTCCGATTCGAGCAGGCCTCGAATCAACGCCTCGCCGATTTTACCGGCGCCAAGGACGGCCAAGTTTCGGTGCCGCAGCATCCTCGCCTCCTCGCCTCAGGATGAAGACTCCTCATCGTAGAGGCATCGGATGAGCGCGTCAAGATGCGGCTCTACGCAGATCGGGGGATTGGCCAAACGAGCGCGGAGAGGGCGTCCGGTGAGCGCATCATCGAGCTGACCGCTGTGATAGCGCATCGTGTATTCGGGGTCTTTCAAGAGATGGCCCGTCAACAGGGCCACGATCGTCTCCGAAGGAGCGAGCTTCCCCTCCTCGCGAAGCTTCTTGATGCCGGCGAGCGTCGCCGCCGAAGCCGGTTCGCAACCCAGACCTTCGCGTCCGATGGCCGCCTTCGCCTCCGCGATCTCCTCTTCGCTCACGGCCACACAGAACCCTCCGGTCGTTTCCAACGCGTGCAGCGCGCGTCTCCAATTCACCGGATGGCCGATGCGAATGGCCGTCGCATGCGTGCGCGGCTGCGGGACCGGCGTGATCCGCTTGGCGCCCTGAGCGACGGCCGTCGCGAGCGGACTCGCCCCTTGCGCTTGTACGATGGTCAGCTTCGGCCATCGCGCGATGAATCCCAAACGTCGCAACTCCTCCATCGCCTTGAAGAGCGCCGCGGAATTTCCCAAATTCCCCCCCGGGACGACAAGATGCTCTGGCACTTCCCATCCGAGTTGATCGAGCAGCTCAATGAAGATCGCCTTCTGCCCCTCGATCCGAAAGGGATTGAGCGAGTTCAAAAGATAGACGTCCGGCCGCGCGCTCAGCTGGCGCACCAGGCGCAAGACGTCATCGAAATTGGCGCCCTTCACGCGCAACGTCACCGCCCCGTATTCGAGCGCTTGCGCCACTTTGCCCAAGGCGACGTTCTCACTCGGGATGAGGACGACAGCCCGCATCCCCGCGCGCGCGGCATAGGCGGCCATCGAAGCCGACGTATTCCCAGTGGAGGCGCAAACGAGCACGCGCGCGCCGAGCGCTCGGGCCTGACTGACGGCCACCGTCATGCCGTAATCCTTGAACGACCCCGTTGGATTGAAGCCGAGGTGTTTGAAGAGAAGGTTGCGAACGCCAGCGTATTGAGCAGAGAAGCGCGCGCGATAAATCGGCGTGTTCCCCTCCCGTAGGGTGACGACGTGCTGAAGCGGGATCGGCGGCAAACATTCCCGAAAGCGCCAAACGCCACTTTGATCGAGTGGATCGTTCGAGAGCCGACGCTCGCGCCAGCGGGCTCGCACGGCATCGGGAGCTTCGCCAGTCGGCTCGTAGGCGATCGAGAGCACATCATCGCAAGCGGGGCACGCGAAGAGTTTCTCCGTGAGGGGGTAGCGTCGGCGACAGGCGTCATTGAGGCATTCGAGCGCCGCCTCGCGCCAGAGCGAGCGCATGTTGGCCTCATCCATAGGTGCTTTCTCCGTGATCGTCCGCGCTCGGCTTGAGGGGAATCGCCATCGCCCCCTGTCAACCGACGCAAAGAAAATGGCGCGCCCGACTGGATTCGAACCAGCGACCTTCGGCTCCGGAGGCCGACGCTCTGTCCAACTGAGCTACGGGCGCGCGCTCATCGTCCGAGCACTCGGAAAGATACCACGCTTGCCTGAAGCTGTCCAGCCCGTTCGCGCCTCGCATGCCGCGTGAAGCGACGGCCCGCCGTTGCTCCCCGCTCGAAAGCCGTGTACAGTGAGAAGGTCACGTCGAGGACAGGAGGATCCCCCGCAGCGTTCATCGTGATGGAGGGGATTGCTCGACGAGCCGATGTCGTTGTGGAGCTTGTTCAGGCGCAGGGCCAGTGGGAATCGCTCTCAGTCGTCCTAGCGCTATCCGGATCGCTCGCGGATGAGGAAGCATTCGAGAACGTCGGGTGGCCGTGCTGATCGGCTGCTCAGTGGGACAAGGAGGCATCGTATGGATGCGATCTACGTTGCGATCATGGCCGGAGGATCGGGCACGCGCTTTTGGCCGGCGAGCCGAGCGCGGTTGCCGAAACAGTTCCTCAACATCACGGGCTCGCGCCCGCTCATTGAGGAGACGTATCTCCGCGTGGCTCCGCTTGTGGACGATTCGCGCATTCTGATCGTCACCAATCGTTGGCACGAGCCTCGCGTGCGAGAGATCTTCAAGGAGCGCGCCGTGCGGATTCTCGTGGAGCCGGAGGGACGGAATACGGCTCCTTGCATCGGCTTGGCCGCGCTGCAGGTCAAGCGCGAGGCGAGTGAGGCCGTGTTGATCGCCGTGCCGTCGGATCACTTCGTCGCCGATGAAGAGGCCTTCCGAGACGCACTGCGCGCTGCCGCGATGCTCGTGCGCTCGGGAGGGATTGCGACTTTGGGCATCACCCCCACGCGCCCAGAGACTGGCTATGGCTACATCCTCAAAGGCGCGCCATGCGATCCCGTCCTCGGCCATCCCGTCTATCGCGCGGAGCGGTTCGTGGAGAAGCCCGATCTGCAGACAGCGCACCAGTACGTCGCCAGCCGGCAGTATTTGTGGAACAGCGGCATCTTCGCGTTCTCGGTGGAGACCATTTGGCGAGAGATCGCGCGGTATCTCCCTCGCTTGGCCCGCGCCCTCGCTCAACTGGAAGAGAGCTTGCAAAGCGGCACGTATGAGCGGACCTTGGAAGCCGTCTACGGTGAAGTCGAGGCGATCTCGATCGACTACGGCATCATGGAGAAGACGGAGGAGCCGATCTACGTGCTCCCGGTCACCTTCGGTTGGAGCGATGTCGGCAGTTGGCAAGCCGTTTACGAATTGCGCGCGCGCGAACATGACGAGGCGCGAAATTTGATCCTCGGCGATGCGCTGCTCATTGATGTGCGGGATTCACTCATCTACTCGCAGACCGGGCGGCTGATCGCCGCGCTTGGGCTGGAGCGCATCATGATCGTGGACACGCCCGATGTCGTGCTCGTCGCCGATCTCGCCCGTTCGCAGGACGTGCGCCAATTTCCGGAACAGTTGAAACGCGCGGGCCGCGAGAAGCTGTGCTGAGGCTTCGGAATCAAAGAGAGCGAAAGGCCAAAGCGGCGAAGATCAGAAAGACGAGGGCATTAGCAATCTCCGCGAGCCCGACGCGTCGGAGATCAACGCGCTCGGCCGGTCGAACGACATGCCGAAGCGCGCGCCCGAGCGCCGGAGCGAAGGCGATCGCCAGAAACACGCCCATGCGGTGCGTGAAGGCCAGCCCCAGTAGCGCGATGATCAGGAACGCGTGATAGATCGCGCACTGTCGCCGCGCGCGTTCTCGCCGCTCCGGCGATCGTCCATACGCGGCCTGCACGCGCAGCTTGACGTAGAAGACGCTGCTCGCGAAATAAAGCGCGCTCACTCCCCAAAGCCCCACGGCCATTGGTTCCCACTCCCGCCGGATCGCGTAATGCGCCGCCGGTGCCGTCATCGTGAGTCCGAGGATCGCGAGCAGCTCTCCGAGGATCGTGCGGTCTTCCAGTCGCACGGCCTGTTCGGCGTTCACAAACAGTAGGCCCATGGCGCCGATCGCCAACGGGATCAAACCGAACAGCCGATATTCCAAAAGCAGCGGGGCGCCGAAGACGAGCGCCAACCCGAGGTAGATGAGCGTCAACGTTCGCGCGGACTCAGCCCGCTGACCGCGACGACGCGCTCGCCACCACGCGAGCACCGATTCGCGCGCGATGAAGAGAAATGTCACGGCCAAGCCCAACCACAGCACCGGACGGCGCTCGCCCTCAGCGGCGAGCGTCCCGATCGCGAGCGGGACATAGAGCATCGCCCATGCTCCATGCTCCTTCGGCAGCTTCAGACGACCGCGCCAACCCATCGTCGGCTTCCCTCCTCAAGGGGCGCGAGCGTCGGTTTCGCTTCACGTCGCCCACGTCTTCTCCAGCTCGCTCGCCAGCGCCTCATAGTGCTCGTGCGTCCCGAGCCCGAGCGCCGCTTCCTCGCGCTCGAACGCTTCCGTGAGCGCCGCTTTCGTCGGCGCCTCGAGGACGTTCTCGGCGATCCGAAAGAGCACATTATCCTCCTTGTAGATGTGCTGCGCCAGTAAATCCATGTATCGCTCGGCGGCGCTCACGAAGCGCGAAGCCGCATCCGACTCCCCACGCCCGTAAGCTGATGCCGCTTCGGCCATCTCGCGCACGAGTCCACGCCCCAGCTCATGCTCGTCGAGCATAACGCCGATCGGTCCGCCCTCGCGCGGCACGCCGTGTGCTTCGAGCGTCGGGAAGAGATGCTTCTCCTCCTTCCCGTGATGGCAGCGATCGGCGAACGTTTGGAAGAACCCCACAAGCTGCAGCGGCACGTCGGCGGGAACCGATGCGCCGCTCGCCAATCGCTGACACACGCCGCGCAGCGCGCGAAGCGCCCGCTCGATGATCCGATGCTCATGCATCAAAATCTCAACCGGTCCAGGCATATCTCGCCTCCTTCTCCGAAATTCGTCGCATCCCCATCGCCCCGAAGACCGCGCGCGTTCACGGCCGAGGCCCATCGAGACATCGCCGCAGCAACTCGCGCCGCTC
>JANWYV010000015.1 GCA_025055075.1 Blastocatellia bacterium | reverse complement strand
TCCTCCGGTTTCAAATAACCTAAAACCACGCGAGCGGCGCGAGCTACCTCTTCGATGAATCGTGATTCAACCAACAGCAGCAGCGACAGCGGAATATCATCTTGACCGAAAAATACGATTCTTTGTGGTTTGTCATCCTCGAAGAGGATAAAATCCTCTTTCTTCAGTCCGGTCACTGGCAAACCGGTCTTTTTAACGGTCACCTCAACAGGAACTAGAACCAAATCGGCTGTGAGCCGCACCTCCAGTTCTTCTCTCTGGGCCGCATTTTCATTTTGCTGAACCGACAATACATTAGCACTGGGGATGGCGGAGAGGAGGGCTAGAAATGTAGAAGTCAATACCTTGCCAGCCATAACCAACCTCAACAATCGAGCGTTCAGTAAATTTCCACAGAAAATCCTATCGGGTAGGAAGGCCGTGTGCAAGCCAGAAGCCGACTTGCACACGGCTCTCATTTTTACCGGTTGCAGGGGCTATGGTATGCAGAACAGCCATTCAACAAAATTCATAGTCCAACAAAGTACTTCTTGGAGCGCTGGCAACGGACCACAAATAAAATGCCCGATGAGCCAAAAACACTCAGTGCAGCTGATATTGGGACCGCAGTTAGATCCCTGAGTAGCAAGGACACCCTCTCCCCCACTCCGGACGGCTTTTACGATTCGGCCTTGCGTAGTCAGGTTCAAGGTGACCGCGCTAAATGAAAGTGATCGCGAGGCCACCGTGAAGAATCTGCTCGCAGCCCAAATGACAGCCAAGACAGGATCATGCTTCACCTCTTCCAGAGAGACTGTACCAATAAGTGAACGGATTACGGTCAGAGTGTCAGCGGCAGCGGAACTCCTGACATGCTCAATGAAAGGCCAATACCCTGTCCTTATTTGCAAGGCATCCTCAATTTGCCTCGCCAGACGAATAAGGTCGGCATCACTTGCCCCTCCTGCGGCACGATTTCGCACCTCATTCATCAGGGTTTGCACTTTTTCATCCACGACGAGATTGAAACTCAGGCGATCGAGCGAGAGCGTGATCCGAACCTCTGCCGACTTGCCACCGTTTGCTTTCGCTCGCAAGCCAAGTCGCGTCCCACTTCGTGACTCTACGAATTGAACCGCAACTTCAGTATCAGAGATCATGCCTGTCCCGGTGGCTCTGGCCGGAATCGGCTGGTTGAAATCCTCCACCTCGAACCGAAATTCACCGGGCCGGGTTCCAGGAGTAATCCGCAGTCGAGCGAGCACGTTGCCTGAGCGATCTTTCTGCTCGATGACCTTCGGTTCTATGCCCGACTGTGACGAGCCCAGCACAGGTGTGACCGTCGGCCGGTTCGCCCGAATCTCCCCGAACCGAAATGGGGTAGTCCCAATCCCACTGATTATCAGCAAAGCAGCCGACGCAAACTTCACAGTGGTGTTAGCTAGCATCGTCGTTCCCTCCTTTACCGGGTTTAGGGGTGGCAGATACCTGCCAACCCCGGTTCTTCGTCTCGAACCGGCAGCAATTGTAGTGAGTTCGACCCGCCACGTCATTGATCTCGATCAAGGTCGTTCTTGACAAAGATCAAGATCGGCGAGACCCCTAGGCGTAGTCGACCTGGGCGAAGGCGCGCGCTCTCCAGCTAAAGCTCCGACTCGCGCCGTAGCCGCTGAGGGTCTGCGATGATCACTCGGCCCTTATAGCGGCGAATGAGGCCCTCGCGCTCCATCTCCCGCAGGATTCGGCTCAGGTGTTCGGGCGCGACGGCGATCAGTGCGGCCAACTCCCACTGCCGAAGCGGTAGGGGTAATGGGACCTCTCCCACCGTGGGATTCACCGTAGAAAGGCATTCCCTGAAGACCTGTTCCAAGCGCTCTCGCGCTGTAGACAATCCCATCGCCACATGACAGTGGATCTGCTCATACGCCTCGCGGCTAGCCATTTGAAGGAGGAGCTTGGAAAAATCATCCGACTGTTCGATCCGACGACGAAGATTCTCAACCGGTATCCGCCATACGCTACAGCGGGTGAGCGTCACAGCGGTAGCGGGAGCCGGACGTTGCAAAATTGCTGCGGCCATGCCGAGCATCCAACCAGGGCCGTACACTCCTATGATCAGCTCTCGCCCACTCTCGCTCACGCACGCGAGCTTGACGAGTCCGTATTCGATCCCGACCACCTCCTGGACATGAGCGCCTTGGACGAAGAGTGGGAATCCCGCTGGATATACTTGCTGGAATCTGAGTGCACCATAGTTCGCCGATTCGCCAGCGGGCCTTGTGGGCTTCGCGTCGGGCGTCGCGCTCCCGGGTTCGAAGAGGGAACGAGCGTTTCGATCGTTCTTTCTCATGGCGCCGTTCGCCTCCCACGGGGGCAGCTATCCCCGCGCGTTGTTGATCCAGGGACGAATCGAATCCGGTCTGCTTGATCGAGGGTCAGATTCTTACACGCGATGAGCTTATCAACGTCATCCGCCCGCTCTCGAGGTTTTCCGATCGCGCGCGGTGGTGTACACTACAGCGTCTCGTGGGAAGGGATGAATGTCCGGAGGGACGAACGATGAGAGCGATCCGCGTTCACGAATATGGTGGGCCAGAAGTCCTGCGATATGAAGACGTCCCACTTCCTGAGCCGGGGCCGGGTGAAGTGCGGGTGAAGATCGAGGCTGCGGGCGTCAATTTCATTGACATCTATCACCGGACAGGTCTCTATCCGAATCCGCTTCCCTTCACGCTGGGAGTTGAAGGCGCGGGTGTTGTGGAAGCCATTGGTCCTGACGTCGCGGACGTGCGCGTGGGAGATCGAGTCGCCTATGCGCTCGCGCTGGGAGCGTATGCCGAGCGTGCCATCGTCCCGGCGTGGAAATTAGTCCCGTTGCCGGAAACGATAGATTTTCCGACGGCCGCTGCCGCAATGGTGCAAGGATTGACGGCGCATTATCTCACTCACAGCACCTATTCTCTCAAGCCAGGCGATACAGCGCTCGTGCATGCGGCGGCGGGGGGAACGGGGCTTCTGATCGTGCAAATGGCCAAACTTCGAGGCGCGCGCGTCATCGGCACGGTCTCGACCGAAGAGAAAGCGCAACGCGCGCGCGAAGCGGGCGCCGATGAAGTGATCCTCTACACACAGCAGGATTTCGAAGCCGAGGTGAGACGGCTCACTGATGGACGTGGCGTGGACGTCGTTTATGACTCGGTCGGTCAGGCGACGTTCGAGAAGAGTTTGAACTGCTTGAGGCCGCGCGGTCTGCTCGTGCTCTTCGGTCAATCGAGCGGTCCTGTTCCTCCGATTGATCCCCTGGTTCTCTCGGCGAAGGGTTCAGTATTCCTCACCCGACCACACCTCTCGCACTATGTGGCTACGCGGGAGGAGTTGCTGGAACGCGCGCGCGCCCTCTTTCAGTGGATTCAGGAAGGGCAGGTGAAAATTCATATCGAGCAGCTCTTCCCCCTGGCTGAAGCTGCTGAGGCTCATCGCATTCTGGCCGCACGGGCCTCCATGGGTAAACTCTTGCTCGTTCCGTGAGCGCGTGGAGGCGTTCGGAAGCGCAGCGCTTCAACGGAACAGCAACAGGACCACGAGCGCGGCCAGGCTCAGGAACGAACCGAAGGGCAATTTCGGATTGCGCTCGTGCGTCAGGAACATGAGCGTCACCCCATAGATTGAGCCGAGCAGCGATGCGAGGAAGATCGTCAGAAGCGTCCCGCCCAATCCTAGGAAGGCACCGACCATGAGCATCATCTTCACATCGCCGAAGCCCACGCCCTCCAAGCGGCGCAGGGCATAGTATCCCAAGCGCGAGAGCCATAACACGCCGCTGCCGACCATCGCTCCGACGAGTGCGCCGAGAGCCGAATGCACTCCGGACGTTGCTCGGGAAAGGTCATCGCGCCCGAGCGCGATGAAGACTCCCGACAGGCCGATCGCCAGAATGAGCGCTGCCCATTCGGGAGACCATGTTTCCCGAGATCCCTCATCGCCAGCGTGAGCGTCTGCGCTTTTCTCCTCTCGCTCCACCAACGGACGCTCTTCTCGAAGAGAAGACGATTCCCCTCCACCCGCATGCGCGATCTCTTGCTCCTCGAGCCTACGCCCGAGCACTCGGTAATCCACGCGCTCCAGGAGGAAGAGCAAGAAACTACTCCCCATAATGAGCGCCGCGCCCGCGATGAGCGCGTGTTCGAAGAGGAAGCCCCCGAACACAGCGCCGAAGACGAAGTCTTCTCCTGCGGGCACAAGCGCTCGCAAGCCGACGGCCAACACGAATCCCGGATAAGTGAGGGCATCCGGCAGCAAGCGATGGCGCGCGTCAATCGCCGCGAGCGCGATGAGCACGCTCACGAACACGGCATCCGGCACCCACGCCCATCCTGCTCCACGTTCCCAGACCAAGAGCATGAACACGAGCGCCGTTCCGACTTCGACGGCCGGATAGAGCCAGGAGATGGGGCGATGACACGCACGACAGCGCCCTTTCAGAAGCAGGAAGCTGAGGATCGGAATATTGTCTCGCCAACGAATGCGCGCGCCGCAGTGAGGACAGTGCGATCCGGGATGCACGATGGACATGCGGCGCGGGACGCGATAGATCACGACGTTCAAGAAGCTGCCCACGGCGAGCCCGAAGAGAAAGGCGATCAGGAGGAAAAGCGCGAGCGGCGCTTCAGCAGTCGTCACCTCACGCGACATCTCTTGCCACATGCCGAGGGCATCTTGTATGGTTGCCCCTGGACTTGTCAAGCCGATGCGCATTCTTCAGGTCTGCTCAGCGACGGCGATCGGTGGTGGCGAACTTCATGTCGCCGATCTGGTGGTGGGATTACGCGAGCGCGGGCACGAGGTGCATGTCGCGGTGCGCCCGGGCAGTCCGCTCCTTGAGCGCGTGAGTCCGCACGTCGTGGCCGCACATGTTTTGCCGCTGCGGAATTCGCTCGATGGGCTTTCGGCCTATCGGCTGAGCCGCGTGATTCGAGACTATGACATCGAGATCGTCCACGCGCATCTGGGACGCGATTATCTCCCGGCGATTGCCGCCGCTCTTTGGTCCAGACGCGCGCGCGTGGTCCTCACTCGACACCATTATCTTCCGCTGCGACGCAATTTCCTCTCTCGAGCTGCTCTTCGGCGCGCGGGACGAATCATCGCCGTCTCCGAATTCGTGCGTCGGAGTTTGCTCACCCAATTCGGTCTCCCTGAAACACAGGTGGTGACCATCCCGAATTGGGTGCGATGGGAAGAGGTCATGCCACTGCCCGAGCGGGAGGAAGCGCGGGCGCGTTTTCACCTGACCCGACCGTGGGTGATCACGACCGTCGGGCAACTCGCTCCGGCCAAGGGGCAGGAGGATTTCCTCCGCGCTGCGGCTCTCTTGGGGCGAGGAGATTGCGAATTTCTGATCGTCGGTGCGGCCTCGGCGAAACATCGCGGGTTCGAAGCGCGACTGCGGCGGCTGGCGCGCGATCTCAACCTGCAGGTGCATTTCCTCGGACACGTGGACGATTTGCGTCCAATATGGGCGGCGAGCGATCTCTTCGTCCTCCCCTCGCACGGCGAAGGTTTCTCGCTCGTCCTCATCCAGGCGATGGTGGCTGGCGTGCCCGTCATCGCCTTCGCCGCCGGAGGTCCGACGGAGATCGTCGCGCATGGCGAGACGGGATTCTTGGTCCCTCCGCGCGACGTGGCGATGTTGGTCGAACGCATGCGGGAGCTTTTAGACGATTCGGCCCTTCGCGCGCGTTTGGCTCATGCCGCCCGCGAGAGCGTCCGACAGCGCTTCGATCGAGAGCGCATCCTCCGCCAGATCGAATCCGTGTACGAAGCCGTCCGCGATCGTCCTGTCCCGTCACGATCACACGCACTGTGAGAGAGCTTCTATGGAAGAGCATTTGCGCGAGACTCGGCTGACGACGCAACGCCTTTACACGGGGCGCGCCATCTCCCTCGATGTGGATCGCATTCGCTTGCCGAGCGGACGCGAGACGACGCGGGAGATCGTGCGCCATCCCGGATCGGTCGTCATCGTGCCCGTGCTCGACGATGGGCGCTTGCTCTTGATTCGTCAATTTCGATACGCCGTGGGCGAAGCCTTGTGGGAGTTTCCGGCTGGAACGCTCGATCGCGCGGCCGAGAGTCCGGAGGCGTGCGCGCATCGGGAACTCGAAGAAGAGACCGGCTATTGCGCTGATCGCATGATCCGTCTCGGGGAATTCTTCACGGCCCCAGGATTCACGGATGAGCGAATGCACGTGTTTCAAGCCGAAGGATTGCATCCGACGACACAACGCCTCGAGAGCGACGAGTTGATCGAGGTCTTCCCCTTCCCCTGGGACGTCATCGAGGCGAAGGTGCGCGCCGGGGAGATTCGCGATGGGAAGACATTGGCCGCGCTTCACCTGCATGCTCTCATGCGTCGGGCGTGAACGGAGCGCTCCCGGACCCCGCGGCTTGATTTCTCGCCGGAGCGCCAGTATGTTCTCCCGATGAGATGGCGAGAGGACGCGCGCGGAGGGGATCATGGAGAAGTACCGCCCGCGATGGGGATTGAGCATCCCGGTTCTGACCATTGTGGATGAGAATGGGCGTTTGGTGGAATCCGATCAACGGCGCCTCTTCCGCTATCTCGTGCAGTCCGGATTCGGAGCGGACATCCTTTTCAGTTTGGGAACGACGGGGGAGTGGCATCGAATCGCGCAGACCGAGCGGGAACGTCTCATCGCGCTCGCTGTGGAAGAAGGGCGGACGATCAACGAGCGCTTGCGTCAACTCGGACGTCCGCCGATCGAAGTCTGGGTGGGCGTGACGGGACGGACGCGCGCGGAGACCCTCAGGAACCTGGCGCTGGCTTTGGAGCTGGGCGCCGATGCCGGCGTGATCGCCCCCCTCTCGATCGAAGACATCGGCGAGGTGGTTCCGTTCTTCCATCGCGAAGTGACGCCGCTCTATGAGCGGAAGGGGCGCGAGCTGCCGTTGCTGCTTTACGACAACGCGGAGATCGCCGTTCATCCAACGATCCCGCACATTCGCACGCGCGACGTGAAGTGGCTCAGTCGCCTCCCGTACATTTGCGGGATCAAGGTGACGGCGCCGCCAAAGGTGCTCGGCCACTATACGAAGGCCGCGCTCCATTTCAACGAGCGGGGGGAGTTCGGGATCTACGTGGGCGAAGCGATGTTGATCTTCGACGTGTTCCGACCGACGCGGGGCTTCCTCGGGAAGATTCGCGAGTACTGGAACCTCTACCTCTTGCACTACGCCTTGCCGATCGGAGTGGTCGCGGGTCCGGCCAATGTCTTCCCGCGGGAGTGGCAGAAAGCGTGGCGCGTGTGCTCGGCGGGGGATGAGGAGTTGATGCAGCGATATCGGCGAGGGCTTGGGGCGTTCGAGCGCCTCTGTACGTTCGAGGAAAAGGGACGACCGGTCCTCAAACTCGTCGCCGCCATGAAATACGCTCTCGCCCTTGAGGGCGTGATCACGCGCGCGCACGTCGCTCCGGGCACGCCCGCTCTCACCGAGGAACAGAAACGGATCTTCGCCGAAAGCTACGCGCGACTGAAGGAAGAGCTTCGCGCGCAGACCGATCCCCTCTGGCATTCGCGGGTGGAGGAAGGAGATCGCGCGCCTTTCCCAGAGAGCGCGGCGTTCTCGCCGCAAGAAGCAGAGGCGGCACGATGACGCGATGAGGAGGAAGACGCTATGGCCGTCATCTCCGAAGTCGACTTACCTGGCGTCGGGCGAAAATATGAGATCACGACGTATGAGCGCGATCGCTTCACGATCGTCATCCATCACAGCGGCATCCGCGAGATCTACATCTACCGCGATGGCGATCCCGACCCGCTCTTCGCCGTGGAATTGAGGGACGACGAAGCGCGACAAATTGGCTCGATCCTCGCCGGAGCGTTCTTCCGACCGAAAGCGGTGGAGAATTTGGAGGTCGTCCTACAAGAGCTGCGCATCGAGTGGTTCCGACTCGACGCGCGCTCTCCAGTCGTCGGCAAGAGCATCGGCGAGCTGGGCATTCGGAAGCGAACCGGCGTTTCAGTCATCGCCATCCTGCGCGAACCGGAGAGCGTGCCCAACCCTTCGGCCGAAGAAATCCTGCGCGCTGGTGATACGATCGTCGTCCTCGGCAAGCAGGAGGGATTCGAAGCGCTGCGTCGGCTCATCGAAGCGGCTCCCTGATGCTGGTCATGCCTCCGGAGAGAGCGACCTGCTGATGGCGAACGAAGGGAGGAGGGACTTTCCGCATCGAGCGCCGGCGATGATCCCGTGCCCGCACGAAGAAGGCGGAGAATGCGCGCAAGCTTGCTCTTGATTCCCTCCTCGAGCGAAGAGGCCTATGCCGGAACATTCGTTCTTACGTGATCTCGGGCTGCTGCTACTGTTCGGCTTCCTCGGAGCCTGGCTCGCTGCCCGTCGTGGACAATCGGTCATCATCGGCTACATCTTGGTCGGCGCCGTGCTCGGTCCGAATGCGCTGGGCGTGATCGCGGAGACGGCGCTCGTGCGCACGATCTCAGAGCTGGGCATCCTCCTGCTGATGTTCTTCCTCGGTGTCGAATTCTCCCTGGAACGCCTCAAGCGCGTGCGCGGGGCTGTGTTGTTCGTCGGAACGGGAGAGCTTTTAGCGAACCTCTCGGTGGGATTCTTGGTCGGCTACGCGCTCGGATGGAGCATGATCGAGCGGGCGTTTCTGGCCGGCATCGTCGCCATGAGCAGCAGCGGGGTCGTCGCCAAGCTGCTGATCGAATGGCGTCGCACGGCTAATCCCGAAGCGGAAGCGCTCATGGGCATCATGATCTTCGAGGACTTCGTCGCCGTGCTCTATCTGGGCGTGCTCGCGGGCCTCTCCGGCGACAGCGTGCATACGTCACCGCTGATCTTCTCGCTTCTCCGGGCAACGGCCTTTTATGCGCTCGTCTTGGGGATCGGAGGGAAAGTCTTATCTCGCGCGTTGACGCTCGCGCTGCGCTTGAGGTCGGAGGAGCTGTTCGCGCTCTTGTGGCTTGCGCTGATCATCTTGGCCGGCGTCGGAGCAGCGCAGTTCGGTTTGGCGCCGGCTGCGGGCGCGTTCCTGCTCGGCATGATCTCCCCCACGCGCGAGAGCGACCTTGGCGAACGAATCTACGGCCGCTTGGAATCCTTCCGCGATGTCTTCCTCGCCCTCTTCTTCCTCACCTTTGGCATGCTGCTGGAACCGGAGAGCCTCAGGCGCGTCCTTCCGCTCGTCCTACTGGTGGCGCCGCTCTCGATTCTGACCGAATTGGTCGTGACTTCCTCGCTCTCCTTTTTGGCGGGCTTTCCGGCTCCGATCGCGCTCGCTATCGGAGCGGGGATGATCCCGCGCGGCGAGTATGCGTTGCTGTATGCCGCTTTCGGTCAACAACTCGGCCTCATTCGCGAGGATCTCTTCCAGTTCACGGGTTGGTACGTCTTCCTCATGACGCTCGTGGCGCCGGCCTTCATGAGGAATACGCGGCCGCTGTATCGCGCCCTGCGTCGCCTCATCCCCGCTCCTATCGCTTTCGCGGGGACGCTCATCTCGACGACTCTGCAGCCGATGACGATACGAACCTCTCTGGACGCTTCCTCGACCTCGCGACGCCCACCGACGAACGGTCCGCGTTCCTTGCCGATCAGCGAGAGCGCGTTGACGCTCGCCGGCATGATCGCGCTGCTGATTGTGTGCGCGGCAGCGTTCGCGACGCGCGCGATACAGGGGCGCGCGATCCTCTTCGGGATCGGCGTGCTTCTGCTCGTCGGACTTGCGCGGACGCTGCGGCGCACGCTGGAGCAGGCTGGCGCTCAGATGGACCTCACGCGCTTCTCCACGCCTCGGGCGGATCCGCGACGCGCGATCGCCTATACGGCTCACGTCGTCCTGAGCCTCTTGGGGGTGACGTTGCTCGCGGCGGCGCTCTGGAGCGACCTCGGTGCGTGGGCGCTCCTGGGATTTCCCCTCCTCGTGCCCATTCATATCGGGCGCGCATGGAAGCTCCATCGCGCATGGCGTGGGCCCGCTCCCTCGGGCAATCCATGAGACCGCTCTCCGGCGAAAGCGACTTGGGCGCGGCATGAGCTTCGTTTTATACTGGTGGTCGGAGCAGCAAGGCCTTGTGGGTGAGCGGAAAGCCGTCTGAACTGAAGAGGCGCGGCGCTCACGCCGAGAATGGGCGGACGGGAGACAAATGGGCGCGAGAACTAACGCGAGGCGGGAGGAGAAAAACCCATTGGCCTGCTGGGGCATCTTAAAGGCGGGAAAGGAGGCAGAGCGATGAAGAGACGGCCGATACGCTTACTCTCCATCGGCGTGGGACTCTCGCTTTGTTTAACGAACTTCGCTCCGCTGAGCGCTTCGAGGTCTCAAGATCGCGTGCCTCCCCCTCTGGCGGAGATCGTGGAGAAATCGTATTTGGACGTCCTTGCGCTCTCGGAGCAATATACGTTTCGCCCGGGCGACATCGAGGCGTTCCGCGCTCAACTGCGAAAAGAGAAGGAGCAGAAGCTCACCGCGCTCAAACAAGAGATCGCCGCGCTCAGGAGTCAGATCGAAGACGCGCGCCGAAAGCTTCAGGAGTTGAACCGACGCGGATCGCGGGATGATCCGCAAACGGCCAAGGAGCGGCGCGACATTCACTGTCAGATCCAGCGCCTCCGCAAGAAGCTCGTCGAGAAGGAAGCCCTCGAGCGCAAGACGATCGAAGTCGCTTACGAGAACAAGGAGGCCAAGCTCGATCTGCTCACGCGATGGCCGCCGGAGAAGAAGCGCATCGAGGAGGAGATCCGCTCTGGGCGCGCGCGGCAGCGTCCCTATGGAGATGTGGAGGACATTGGATTCCGCGAGGTCGGTAAGGGCCAAGAGAAGGACGTCAAGATGGGTGAAGAGGCTATTCGAGAGTTGAAGGCGCTTGGCCTTATGCCGCCGGAATTCAAGGATGAGGAAATCGAGGCGTACATCCGAAACCTGGCCGAGTACATCGCGCGGAATTCCGATTTGCGCGTCCCGGTGAAGACGCAGCTATTGTTGACCGATGAGGTGAACGCCTTCGCGCTGCCGGGCGGCTTCCTCTTCATCAACACGGGACTCATCCTCGAAGCGGCGACCGAGGGGGAACTGGCTGGCGTCATCGCGCATGAGATCGCGCACGCGGCGGCGCGTCACAGCGCGCGACTGATGAAACGGGCGACGATCGCCTCGATCCTCTATCAGGCGGCGCAGATCGCCGCTTACATCGCGACCGGTGGCGTGGTGAGCCTGCTCACCTATTATCTGCTCGAATACGGATTCGCGGGACTGGGACTGGTGATCGAATTGAGGCTCCTCGGTGTGAGCCGAGAATTCGAACTCGAAGCCGATCAGCTCGGCGCGCAATACCTCTGGAAGAGCGGATACGACCCGCGCTCGTTCATCACGTTCTTCGATAAGATGGCGAGCAAGGAGGGGTATGCGCGAGGAACGAGCTTCTTCCGCACACACCCGGCCTTCGCCGATCGCATCATTCATAGCTTTCGCGAATTCGCTTTCCTGCCGCCGCGCGAAGAATATGTGACCGACAGCGAGGAATTCCATCGGATCAAGGAGCGCCTCCGTAAATTGGCTCAAGAGGCCATGGAGAAGCAAAAGGAGCAAGAACGCAAGCGACCGCGGTTGCGGAAGGAGGAGACTTGTCCTGAAGACGAACCGCCGAAATCTCCGAACCCCACGACTAGTTCGGGACAGCTCGCTCACGGACGCCCCGCCGGCGTCGAACCGATGGGAATGTGCCGGTGATCCCCATTGTGGCGCGGGGAAGAGGGGATCCTTCGGCTGAGGCGAGATGGGCGTTCGATCGAAGACCAATGCATTCGAAGAGCTAACGCACCGAGCGCCTTTGGGAGCATCGCGCGAATGCGCTCGTGGAGAGGGCGAGACCTCGTTGAAGATCGGCGCAGCCGATTATCTGCTTTTTGATGGAGCATGCGGCATATGCACGGCTTTCGCGCGATGGGCGCGTCGTCGGGATCAGCATGGGCGTTTCGTCTTCCTCCCCTATCAGGAAGTCCCCGCTGAAGCGCTTGCGCCGCTTGGTTTGACGCCACAACATTGCGCCGAGCGGCTGTATGTCATCACGCGACACGGGCGCGTGCTTGGTGGTGTCTTCGGGATCAATGCCTTCTTCTCTCAATTCTTCCCGTGGCGATGGCTCGTGCGCGTCATCTATGCCGTGCCACCGCTCCTCCTTCTGGAGATGGCGATCTACGCGCTCGTCGCGAAGCATCGCCATCGGCTCTCGCGATGGCTTGGTCTCAGCGCCTGTCGTCCCGCGTGATGCTTCTTTTCAGAAGCGAATGAGGCCGAGGACCGAAGCGACGTAGCCGTAGAAGAAGGCGACAATGTAAAGCCACGCCGCTATATCCAAAGCGATGCCCGCCCGTAGCATATCCACGATCCCCACGCGCCGCGTCGCATAGACGAGCGCATTCGGCGGCGTCGCGACCGGGAGCATGAAGGCCATCGAGGCGGCGACTGTCGCCGGCAGGACGAGCGTCGTGGCCTCTGCCCCTAATCCCGATGCCATGGAGATCAAGATCGGGACTATCATCGAGGTGACCGCCGTATTGGAACTCACCTCGGTGAGCAAATCCATGAAGAGCACGATCATGAAGACGAGCACGAGTGGACTCGGTCTCCCGAAGAGCGCGATGAACTCTGACGCGAATACTCGCGCCAGTCCGGTCTTGAACATGGCGTCCGAGAGTGCCAATCCTCCCCCGAAGAGCAGCAGCGTCCCCCAATCCACGTATCGAGAATCCTCCCACTGCAAGACGAAGCGACGCTGTTTCCAATCCACGGGCAGCAGAAAAAGAAGGATGGCCACCGAGAGCGCGATCAGATGCTCATCGAACCACGCGAGGCGTTGACCCAGACCAGGCAGAAGCGACCAAAACGGATGCGTCGTCCAGAGCACAACGGCCAGAAGGAATCCGAAGAGCGTCAACCTCTCCCCCCGCCCCAACGGGCCGAGCGCCGCGCGCTCTGCCTGAAGAAGCGCACGAACGCCTTCGTCGAAAGCGAAGTTGAAGGGGAAGACCACGCGCAAGACGAACCACGCGAGCGGAACGGCCAAGAGCACGAATGGGAGGCCGAACGCCATCCATTCCAGGAAATCGAGGTGGGCGACATTTTGCTGCCGCAGGATGGAGACGGCGATGCCGTTGGGCGGCGTTCCGATGATCGTTCCCACACCGCCGATGGACGCCGCATAAGCGATCCCCAGCAGCAGCGCTCGCGCATAATTAGAGGAAGCTTCAGCCCCCGACACGCGCGAAAGAATGCCGAAGCCAATCGGGAGCATCATGGCCGTCGTCGCTGTGTTCGAGACCCACATCGAGAGGAAGGCTGAAGCCCCCATTAAGCTTAGCAAGATTTTGCCGGGACTCGCCGCGATGTTCCCACGCGTCAAAATCCAAAGAGCGATGCGCCGATCCAAGCCCCACTTCTGCATCGCCCCCGCGATCAGGAATCCCGAGAGGAAGAGGAAGATCACGGGATTGGCATAGTGCGCGAGCACCGCACGACCGTTCAACTCAACTGGCCGACCATCTTGAACGCCGATGACCTGAAACAGGGGAAGAATGATGCCGGGCAGAAGCGCTGTGACAGGAAGGGGAACGGCTTCGGTCACCCACCACGTGACCATGAGCACAAGCAGCGCGAGCGTCACCTTCATGCTGAAGGCTAAATGCGCAGTCTCTAACGCGGCGGGGGAAGCGGCCGCCTGCGCTTCCGCCTCGCGCCAGAAGGCATCCGGTGTCGGCAGCAGTAAGACGAGAAGAAACAGGAGCGGTCCTGCGAAGAAACCTATCCCTGAACGCGCGCGCTCGAACGATGTTCCTCGAGCCGAAATCCGTCCCTCCGCGCTCACGCGCGCCATTTTAGGGAGGTCTCGCGCTAGCTGTCAAAGCGCACGGTGCGCTTCATCGCCCTTGGAATCGCGGCTCGCGCCTCTCGACGTAAGCCCACAAGCCTTCGCGCGCGTCCTCGCTTTGAAAGAGCAATTGCTGCAACTCGCGCTCGAGCGCCAGCCCGTCGTACAAGGACATCTCCCAGCCCGATTGCACGGCGCGCTTGATGTGGCCGACGGCGCGGCTCGCTTTCCGCGGGGGGAGGAATTGGCGCGCGTACTCCAGGACGTGCGCCATGAAATTCTCGTTCGGGAAGATGTGGTGGATGAGCCCGATCTCCAACGCTTCCTCGTAGGTCAGCAATCGCCCGGTGACCATCAACTCCAGGGCGCGCGCTTTCCCCAGCAATCGCGCTAAGCGCTGTGTGCCTCCGGTGCCAGGCAGGACGCCGAGCGAGACCTCGGGCAATCCGATCTTCCCGCTGTCCTTCCGAGCGATACGAATATCGCACGCGAGCGCGATCTCCAATCCTCCACCGACCGTATGCCCATTGAGCGCCGCGATCACGAGCTTGGGCGTGTTCTCCAAGCGATTCAACGTCTCGTTGGCGTGCAGGCAGAAGTAATACTTGTACTGCGGCGTCACCTCCGCGAGCATGCGAATGTTGGCTCCGGCGCAGAAGAACCGATCTCCGGAACCGGTGACCACGAGCACATGCACGCTATCATCGAAGCGCGCTTGGAGGATGGCCTCATCGAACTGGCGCATCATCTCGTAGGTGTAGGTATTTGCCGGGGGATCGGAAAGCTCGATGATGGCGATGCCATCCTCCACACGATATTCGACGAGCTTGATCTCCATACGCCTTGCTCCTCGCCGTGAACGTTTTTCCGAGGGATCTCTCGACCCCCACTAGGGGACATGCGATGTTACTGGAAACCGAGGAGGAAGGGCAAGGGCTCCTTGCGAGACCTCATGGATCGGAAGGAACCGCTCGGCGCGCCTTCAATTTGCGCGCGAAGTGCCTTCGGCTTCGCGACGGGCCAAGCGTTCGGCACGACGCCGTTCGGCCTCCGCGGCGCGACGGCGTTCCTCATCGCTCACCAACTCCAACGGCGGAACGGGCGTCGGGCGCCCCGATTCGTCCAGGGCGACGTAGACGAGATACGCCGTTGACGTCACGCGTCGCTCGCCCGTCAAGAGCGTCTCGGCTTCGACCTCGACTTCCACTTCCATTGAAGTCCGCCAGGCTTGCGTCAGGCGCGCGCGCACGTGCACGAGGTCGCCGACGTGCACGGGCGCGCAGAACCGAATCGAATCCACGACGACCGTGACGACGGGCTTGCGCGCATGGCGCGAGGCGACGATCGCCCCGGCCTCATCAACGAGCTTCATGATCCATCCGCCGTGCACGTTCCCCAAGATGTTCGCGTGCTCCGGTTGCATCATTTGGCTGAGGACGACCTGACTCTCGGCGACGCGTTTGCCCTCCATGTAGGGACCCCCAGGAGAAAGCTCACGTCTTGAGTCGCTGCTTAATGCGAATCGGCGTGGCGAAGAACTCGTACTGCTCGCGCAGCCGATTCTCAATGTATCGCTCGTAGGCGGCTTC
Source organism: Blastocatellia bacterium (assembly GCA_025055075.1). Classification (NCBI taxonomy): domain Bacteria; kingdom Pseudomonadati; phylum Acidobacteriota; class Blastocatellia; species Blastocatellia bacterium. The sequence continues at coordinate 86,274 of JANWYV010000015.1, read as the reverse complement.
CAATTTCTCCCGTCGCGAATTCAAGAAGAGGATGAACGTCGGGGGATCCACGCCCGCTTGCGTGAGATACTGCACGCGCACGTGCCGACGACTCGTCGTCGCTCGAGATTCGGCGACGAAGGCTTGGAAGAAGCGATTCAACTCGGCCGTCGGGATGCGCAGATGCCGCGCCTCGTAGGCCTTCTTCGCCAGCTCGAGGATTTGAGTGACGTGCTGTCCCGTGAGCGCCGAGATGAAGACAAGGGGCGCATAATCGAGGAATCGCAAGCGCGCGCGAACGGCAGCTTCCATGCGCGCCGCCGCCGTATGATCCTTTTCGACGAGATCCCATTTGTTGACGGCGAGGATGAGCGATTTCCCCGCTTCGTGAGCGAATCCGCCGATGTGCGCCTCCAGAGCCGTGGGGCCTTCGAGAGCATCAATGAGGAGCACGGCGACGTCGGCGCGCTCGATATGCCGCTTGGCCATGAGCACGGCCACGCGCTCGGTCTGCTCCAGCACCCGCGACTTTCGCCGAATGCCCGCCGTATCAATCACGCGGAATCGCGTCCCCTCGTACTCCAGCTCCGAATCCACGGCATCGCGGGTCGTGCCGGGCGTGGGCGCGACGATCACCCGCTCGGTCCCGAGCAGCCGATTCACCAACGAGGATTTCCCCACGTTCGGTCTTCCAATGATGGCGAGGCGAATCTCCTCGGGACGCGTCTCGGGCACTTCCGGAGCTGGGACGATCTCCAAGATCGCTTCGAGCAATTCGCCGATACCATGCCCGTGTTCGGCCGAGATGGGGAAGACGCGCGAGAATCCGAGACGGCGAAATTCCTCGACATGTACTTCCCATCGAGCCGCGTCCACCTTGTTGACGATCAAGAAGATCGGCTTGCCGAATCGGCGCAACCGCCGCGCCAGATCTTCATCAAGCGGCGTCATCCCCTCGCGCACGTCCACCATGAAGAGGAGCAAAGCGGCGCGTGCGATGGCGACTTCGGCTTGCCGCACGATGCTCGCCGGAATGAGCGCATCCTCGTCCGGAAGGAGCCCGCCCGTATCCACCAACTCGAATTCTCGACCGCGCCATCGCACCCGCCCGTGAAGACGATCGCGCGTGATTCCAGGCTCATCGCCCACGATCGCGCGTCGCGCTCCCACCAGGCGATTGAAGAGCGTGGATTTTCCGACGTTGGGTCGCCCCACGATGACCACGCTCGGGCACTCCCTCGGCACGGCGTGGATTTCTCCAACGTCGGGCGCGTGCGCCGACGCCACGATGTCATCAGCCGACGGTTTCATCGCAGCTCCTGCGACGCGAGTTCCTTGCGCAATTGTTCGACGAGCGAGCGGACGGCCGGCGCCGTCTCGCTTTGTGGCGCTAACCGCAAATAGGTTTCGTAGGCGGCAATGGCTTCCTGAGGACGATCAGCATCGAGCAGGAGGTTGCCGAGGAGGTAATAGAGGATCGGCTCCGCATCGGCGTTTTGAGCGATCGCCGTCCGCATGTGAGCGATCGCCGGTTCAGTCTCCCCAAGCTCTCCGAGCGCCAGCGCGAGCCCAGCATGAGCTTCGGGGGAGAAATTGTTCGCCTGTCGCAAGGCCGCGCGATATTCGCGAATGGCGTCTTCGTAGAGGCCTTGAGCGCGAAGGATGTTCCCCAAAAGGGTGCGGGCTTCGGGAAGCGGCGTGCGACTCTCTGCGATGGCGCGCCGGACTTGGCGCAAGGCCTCCTCGGGTTCCTCCAGCGCCAACAGCGCGCGCGCCAATCCGAGACGAGCGCGGGGGAAGCGCCCCTTTCGCAAGGCGATCGCTTTCCGATATTCGGCGGCCGCTTGCGCGAATTGTCGCTGCTCGCGCAACGCATCCCCCTGCTGGCGATGTCGTTCGGCGGGATCTCGCAGCGGAGGAAGCGCCAGGGCGAGCTGCCGCCGCATCCCGGGCGTGAGACGAAGACGCACGTGCGCTTCTTCATAACCCGTCTTGCTCACGCGCAACGTATACGTCCCCGGCTCCAGCACGAGCGTCAGCCGACCACGCGCATCAGTCACTCCTCGGCGAACGTCATTCACGAAGACGACGGCTGCCGGTCGCGTGGAGATCACTAGGTGCGCGGAAGCGCGTGACTGGCCTGAAAGGGCTGGCTCCCTTCCTTCGGTGGGAAGCAGAATGGCGAGCAGAAGAGCGAGTGTCCCTGCGCGCTTCATCATCCCCTCACGACGTGCTGTAGATTCGGCGATAATGCGCGACGTTGCGAATGATGCTTTTGACGTACTGCCGCGTTTCGGTGATCGGGATGCTCTCGACCCACTCATCCATCTCCTCGGTGGGAAGCTCTCGGAGCCACCGCACGACGCGCACGGGCCCGGCATTATACGCCGCCAGGGCATACTCGATCCGCCCAAATCGTCGCAACTGCTCGGCCAAATAGGCCGTCCCTAAGCGAATGTTCAGAGCGGGATCATAGAGCCGTTCGGGCGAGAGGCGCCGCAGGCCATATCGGCGAGCGACCAATCGCCCAGTCGAAGGGATCAGTTGCATCAAGCCGCGCGCGTTGGCAACCGAACGCGCTCGCGGATGGAATCCCGATTCCTGTCGAATCAGCCCAGCAACCAGATAGGGGTCCAGACCATGCGCTTCGGCATTTCGCCGAATGAGGTCCCAATGAGTGAGGGGGAAGAGTAAGCGAAAGACCTCTTCCGAGACCTCATCGCCTCGATAAGCAGCATGCTCGGGATGAGCTTGTCGCAGCACATTGATCGCCGCCAGAGGATCCCCGCGATCTCGATAGAGGCGCGCCAATTCCAAACAAACGCGGGGCGACGTCGGCGCCTCGCGTTGAGCCAGGGTGAGCTCGCCGAGCGCCAATTCGTCCAAACGAATCGCGCGCAACTCGAGCGCCTTCTCCACGCGATCGAGAGTAGAAGGTCCGGCCGTCTCTTCAGGAGCGCGAGGAGGACGCAGATTCGCGAGCGCGCGCTCAAGCAGAGGATCGCCCAAGGATTCGCCTTGTCGTCGGGCCGGCCATGAGGCGACGATCCCACGGGCTTTCAGACGCTCCAGGCGTTGGCGCGCCAATTGGCCGTAGTAGGCGTCGCGATATCGCTCGACGATCTTCTCGTAGAGGAGCACGGCGCGCTCTCTGCGTCCCAGCCGTTCCTCAGCCCGCGCGGCCCAATATGCCGCTTGAGCCAACAATTCCGACTGCGGATGCCGCGCGGCAATTGGTAAAAGTGCGCGGGAGGCCTCCTCGTATGCCTTGCGCCGATAGGCATTCCACCCGAGCATCCAAAACGCTTCGGGAGCGAGCTCGGAATCGGGTTGAAGGGAGACTAACTGTCGGCAGGCGGCCAGTGCCGCTTCGCGGTCGTTATTCCGCTCGTGGAATCGCGCGCGGTCGAGCAATGCACGCGCCGCCCAAGGGCTTTGGGGATGACGCTCGACCAAGCGGCGACTTGTCTCCAGGAAGTCAGTCACGCGCCCGAGCCGCCGATGACTCTCCGCCAGAAAATAAAGGGCTTCGGCCTGCAGCTCGGCCGCGGCGCGTTCGCTCGCTTGCTGAAGCACTATGCTCGCTTCGCGCACAGCGCCTGTACGGAGCAGACTCACGCCGAAACGCAAGAGCACAGCGGCCTGGCGCGTCACCTCGGGGAAGGCGGCACGCAGCGCGCGATACGCTTGTGCCGCTTCCTCATACGCTCCGGCTTCGTAGAGCCGATCGGCACGCCCTTGCGCGCGTTCTCGCCCATAACGCACCACGTCGTCCACGACGACGCCCAACCGAAGCAATCGCTCGCGGGCTCTGGCGCTGTCGCGCGCCGGCGGCAGATCGAAATGTATGCGCTCGTACAATCGAATGGCCCGCTCCGTCTGGCCGAGTTTCTCGTACCCTTCAGCTTGGAGCAGAAGCGCCGACACATCGCCAGCTTCCGCCAACGGCGCAATGCGTGCGATCGCTGTCATCGCCTCTCCGCGCTCGAGCGCCGAGCGCGCTGCCTCCAACAGCGCCAAACGCGCATAGATCGAGTTCGGATACGTGTGCCAGAGCTTCACCAACTGCGCTTCGGCCTCAGTGGCGCGACCGAGCGCTTGAAGACTCTTGGCCAGATAGTAGAGAGCGTAATCCCCGAGCTTCGTCCTCGCCGGGATGATGGGGTCCTTGAGGGCGTCTACCGCTGCCGTATACTCTCGGGCAGTGTACTTTCGATACCCCCGCAGCAAGCGGGCGAGGGCCGCTGCCGAAGTATTCGGATGCCGCCGTTCGAGCGCTTGCAGTTCCCCATCCGATGGTTGACTTCCGCGCGAGAAGAGGGCGCGAAGTTCAGCCATCGCGCGCGAGGCCCCCACTGGCGGCTGTTCGCTGAAGCCATTCCTCACATCCGCTGACGGGTTCGGAGAAGACCCGAGCAGCAGGACGACGCAGGCGACGAGCGCCCACGCGCGATGATTCCTCCACATGATTCCTCGCATGCGCTTCTCCGTTCGCATGTCCATGACATACAATACCAACGGTCGAGCGAATGGGTCAAACGGGCTCGGGGACGTATGCCAGACCTGCGGACGCTCAGCGCGCGGGACATCGAGGGGTATGCCGAGAGCGACGCTGTCGTGGAGCGAGGCCGATGCTATCATCGAAGCGGTCGCGTCCAAGAGATACAGCTTGTAACTCAGGATCACCTGCGGGCACGCGTGCGCGGTCAGTTGGAACGCTCCTACCGCGTCGAGGTGTGGACCGAAGGCGGGGAGCTGCACTCGCAATGTTCCTGCCCCTATTGGGGAGTTTGCAAGCATGTCGTGGCCGTGCTCTTCGCCTGGCTTGATCAGCGCGAGGAGCTGCAATCGGGTCCGTCCGCAGGAGGACAAGCGGAAGCTCTCGCGACATGGGTGGAGGCACTCCCCACCGATCTCCTCCGCGACCTTCTTCTCGAAGAGATCCGCATGAACAGCGCTCTCGAAGAGGCCTTCCAGCGATGGAGGGAGACGCTGCGCCCGGAACGGCTGCCTCACTACATCACGTTGCTCTTTCGCCGAATGTTCGGGGCTTCGTCCAAAGGCATCGCGCGGAGCGAGAGGCGCATCGCTCACCTGCTCACGTGGGCGAAGACCTTCGACCCCGAGGTCGCGGGAGCGATTGTGCGAGAGACGTTCAAACGGACTGTTGAATTCTGTCGGCGTCGGCCGGATGTGGACCCGACGGCGATCCTCGAACACGCACTGGGACTCATCGAGGCAAAGGCCCAGGCCTTCGAGCGCGATCCGAAACTCGCGGTGTCCGTCTTGCGCGACATGGTCACGCTGTTTCTGCTTGGACGTGCGTCCACGCGCGCGCTCCTTGAGCCCAGACTGTTAGCATTGGCCGGACGATGGGATCGCCGGGCCGATGTGATCGCCGAACTGAAGGAGCATCTTCTCGAAGCCGACACCGGCGCCCATGCGTTGCTCGCCAAGCTCTGTCGCCTCGAAGGCCTGATCGAAGAATATGAAACGGCTCGGCACAAGAGTTTGGTCTCCGAGGAGGACTACCTGGAGTTGTTCGACCACTACCTTCAGGCGAACTATCCGGATCGGGCCATACGAGTAGGGGAACAGGGAATCAAGGTGCTCGGGACGAAGGCCTCGCGGTTGGCCGAGCGCCTGGCCGCACTGTATCAAGAATGGGGCGAGACGGCGCGAGCCGAGAGACTGCTCACGCGAAGACGATCGGTATGACGCCCACGCGGTGCGAACGGCTCATCGTCGGTCTTCTCTTGCTGGTGACGACCGGAGCGTTCTCGATCTATGCCTTGCAGGAGGCACCGTGGCGCTTGCGCCTGAGTGCTCTCCTTGCGTTCGCCCTCTTCTTTTGGCCGACGCTGCTGCTCGGCACAGCAGAGGGACGGGAGAAACTCGTGGCCTTCGTTCGCCGAGATGATGCGCTTCGTCACGCGAACATCTTCCTGTTGGTCTTCGCACTCACGGCCCTTGCCGCTCTGTCAGCGCTCGCCCTCGGCCAATTTCGCTGGGAGGCGGTGTGGGCGTGCGCGGCGTATCTGCTGATCCCCACCGTCGCTCTCACCGTCCGACGTCCCAACCACGAAGGATTCACGCTTCAAGACGCGCTCGCCATTGTCGCCCTCTGGTTTCCGATCGAATTCGAGTGGCTCCCGCTGGCTGAGATTCCGCGACGACCGGGAATCGGCATGGACAAGCTCCTTGGGGTGATGTGGCTGCTCGTGCTCTTTCTCGGTGTGCGTCGTTTGGAGGGAATTGGATACACGTTCCTCCTCGGTCGAGCGGACGTCGCGCGAGCGGGACTCTACTTCGCGCTCTTCGTGACGTTCTTCGCCATTCCATTGGCCATCCCCACGCACTTTGTGGCGTCCTCGCCCGCGATGCGCCCGCTTTCGGAGATCGGTCCTGTGCTCCTCGCCACGGCCTTCTTGATCGCATTGCCCGAAGAACTGCTCTTTCGCGGCGTCATGCTCAATCTGCTGGTCCGGCGCTGGCAGGAGCATCCCATGTGCGCTTTGGCCATCGCGTCGCTCATCTTCGGGTTCGCCCACGCCAATAATCCGGACGAACCGACATGGGTGTATGTCGTGCTGGCGACCATCGCCGGATGGTTCTACGGGCTCGCCTACCTGAGGACGGGAAAGGTGACGGTGGCGGCCTTCCTCCATTGGATGGTCAATAGCTACTGGGGCATCTTCTTCCACCGATGAGCCACGCGATCACGAGGGGCGTCCGGACGAACGTGCCAGCACATCTTCCTCGATCTGAGCCAGCGGAGATGTGGAGAGTCGCTCGTGCACCGGATTTCGCACGAAGGCGTAGAACTGTCGAAAATAGCCGTACATGGACCAGATGGAGGAGATAACGACGAGCCAGAGGACGGCGCGACCAGCGCTGTAGAGCAAGATGCGCACGTCGTGCGCCGAGAGGTATCCACTGGCCGAGAAACGCGCGAGCACGTGGACGAAGGCGGGGGCTTCCCAAAAGACCGGGACGGCATAGGGAGTGACCGGTGGCCCGCCTTCATCGGTCATGCTGAGGATGAGCAGGGCGACGGCGATCACTTCGGCGAGCATTTTGAACTTCCCCATCCGCGAGGGAGCGATCACCAATCCTTCGCGCGCGGCGATGCCGCGCAATCCGGTCACGGCGAACTCGCGCCCGATGATGATAACGACTGCCCAAGCCGGTGCCAGCCGATTGTCCACGAGTGCGATCAATGCCGCCGAGATCAACAGCTTGTCCGCGAGCGGATCCAGCAGCATTCCCAACGGCGAGATCTGACGCCGACGACGCGCCAAAAAGCCGTCGAGCCAATCCGTGAACGCCGCCGCCAAGAAGATCGCGACCCCCAACAGTCGCTGCGAGACTCCGAACCACGCTTCCGAGACGCGCGTGAGCAGAACGACGACAAGTAGCGGGACGATGAAAATTCTGAGCAATGTCACCGCGTTCGGCAGGTTCAACCCAATCCCCCCTTCGCTCCAATTCCCTGCGCGATACTACGCCTTCCGCCCGCACCTTGTCAAGCGTTCGAACGAGCAAGGCCTCACGCCGATGAGGCGAAGCGATCTCCCAGAGCTTCGCTCAGAACGCGAGGCCATTGGCCGAATGGTATTCTTCGCCCATTGCCTCAACGAACCAGTGATGATGCGCTCTTCCCTACGAAGGACGGCGCTCGAAGAGATAGGCGGAGTCCTCGACACGACTGCCGCGCGCATCAGTGACGGCGAACTGCGCTCCTTTGAAGATGGCGGCTCCGGCGTATTCGCCGTTTTTGTTGATGGCGTAGAAGTTCAACTGATTCACGGGCCGACCGCCGTAGAGTTTGACGACGCGCCGCAAGGCGTCCAAACAGGCTTCGAGCGGGCTCATGCCACGCCGCATGTTCTCCACGACCGTGTGTGCGCCTACGACGCGAATGTTGTCCTCTCCCCAACCGGTCGAACCCGCTGCCCCCACCTCATTGTCCACGTAGAGGCCGCAGCCGATGATCGGAGAATCACCGACGCGTCCCGGGACTTTGAAGGCGAGGCCGCTCGTAGTGGTCACGCCGGCCATATCCCCCGCTTCGGTGATGGCCAAGCAACTGATCGTCCCAGTGAACTGCCGCCAATCCTCATTCGGCAGAGCGGAACGCAGCGCCCCCGGGAGCTTATTTTGCATCCAGTGGTCGCGCTCGCCGCGCTCGCGTCGCCACTGCAGCCATATCTGGCGCGCGCGTTCGGTCAGCAGCTCTTCCTTCTTGAATCCGAAGGAGAGCGCGAAGCGCAACGCTCCTTCGCCGACCAACAGGATGTGATCTGTCTCCTCCATGACGAGACGCGCGACCTTGGAGGGATTCTTGATGTAGCGCAAGGCCGCGACGGCGCCGCAACGCCCCGTCGGCCCGTGCATGACCGAGGCATCCAGCTCGACCTCACCCTCCTCGTTGGGGAGACCACCATAGCCGACGCTCATGTCATTGGGATCGTCCTCGACGATATTGACGCCCGCGATGACGGCATCCAGCGGGTCGCTTCCAGCGCGCATGAGTTGGAACGCTCGCTCGGTCGCGCGAATCCCGTTGTAGTACACGGTACCGTCGGGCAGGGTGATGCGATTGGCGCTGGCGATGGCCAACGGCCGATTCGGCGTCCTCGATTGCGCGTATCCGGAGCGCATCCGATGAGCCGCGAGGAACGTCAATCCGCTCGCTATGAAATGTCGGCGTGTGAGCTTCGACATGCTGCGACCTCCTTCGGCGGAATTGGCTTGCATCCGATCCGTTTTGCGATAAGATAAAGCCTATCAGGATACGGCAGAAGGGGAAGAATAGGCAATCGCTTCGGAGACCTCATGTCGATGACTGAAGCGATGGGAGAGGCCAAGCCGGATCGGCTCCTCGGGCGCACGATCGCTGGCAAGTACCGAATCGAAGCGAAGATCGGACAGGGCGGGATGGGGAGCGTCTACCGCGCGCGTCATCTGGGGACGGGGAAGGTGGTTGCCCTCAAAGTCCTGTTGGAGGATCTGGCGGCCTATCCGAGCTTCGTCGAGCGCTTCCTTCACGAAGCGCGCGCAGCGGCCTACGTCATGCATCCGCACGCGATCAACATTATTGACTGCGGGCGCGAGGAGGAGATCGTCTATCTCCTCATGGAGTATCTGGAAGGGGAAACGCTCGCCGAGGTGCTGAAGCGCGAAGGCCCCTTCTCCCCGCAACGCGCTGCGCGCATCCTCAGGCAGATCTGCTCGGCGGTGGCGGAAGCGCATGCGCAAGGGATCATCCACCGCGATCTCAAACCCGCCAACATCATCCTACAGCAGGTGGCGGGAGAGAAGGACTACGTCAAGGTTTTAGACTTCGGCATTGCGAAGGTCCTCGATGAGCAAAAGCGTGGGGCTTTGCCCATCTCGCGCAGCGTCTTCGTCGGCACGCCCGAATACGCTTCTCCGGAGCAATGCAACGCGAAGAGTCCGACCGTGGCTTCGGACATCTACAGCTTGGGCGTGATCTTGTACGAGATGCTGGCAGGGCGTCCGCCCTTTGAGGGCGATCCCATGGACGTGATGCTCAAGCACGTTCATGAGGAACCACCGCCGCTGCGTGTCCTTCGACCGGAGTTGAGTCCGGAAATGGAAGCGGTCGTGCTGCGCGCGCTGCACAAAGATCCGGCGGCCCGACCGCAGAGCGCGTGGGAATTGGCCGAAGAGTTTGAGCGAGCTGTACGCGCCAGCGCGAGCCGACGAACCATGCCTCTTACGGCACGCTCGACTATGGAGCGTCTCTCCCCATCGCATACGCGTCCTCAAGAACTGGCAGCGCCCACAGTGCGGTGGGCTCGTCGCCGGTGGGGTATGGCGCTTATCGGCGCTCTCCTCCTAGCGGGAGCGAGTGGATTGGGGTACCGCGCCTTTCGATGGTTGGCGAATTGGCCATCGTTGCCGATGCCGCCAGCGATCACGCCGAAACCGGCACCGCGTTGGGTTCTCGATCCGGTTTCGGAAGCGCGGCGCTTGTTCGAGGAAGGAGATCGCGAAGGAGCGACCATCCTACTGCGAGAAGCTATTGCCCAAGGGGCTTTCGGGAATGCGCTGGCGCACGAGCTGCTCGGCCTCATCTATTTCGATCAGGGGGAGACGGCCTGGGCCAAGAGCGAAATCCTGTTGGCTCTGGAGCACGCGGGAGGGATGTTACCAGAGGCCCATCTGCATCTGGGGCGCCTCCTTCTGGAAGAGGGGGAGGTCGCGGGTGCTGAACGGGCGTTTCGGACGGCTCTCGAGCAAAGTCGCGGACGTTTGATCGCCGCCGCGGCCGCCCTTGGTGAATTGTACTTGCGCCAGGGGCGACGCGAAGAGGCCGAGCGCGTGATGCGCGAGGCGTTGCAACGCGCTGGAGAAGATCCGCACGATCTCGTCGAAGTCGGACGCATCCTCATGCTGCAAGGGCAGTACGAACTGGCCGTGCGCGAACTTCGGCGGGCGATTCGGTTGAAGAATGGCGTCTTCCCTCAAGCCTATCTCTTGCTCGGCCGGACACTGCTGGAATTGGGAGAGGCGAACGCAGCGGCTGAGGTGCTCTCGACGGCGCTCGCGCAGCGACGAGGGAACGATCCCGCCGCTCGACATCTTCTCGGGCGCACCCGCTATCGCTTGCGCGACTACGACCGGGCGCTCGCCGATCTGCATGGGGCGATTCATTTGCGAGGGGGGAATTATCCCGAGGCTCGGTACGATCTGGCCCTCGTGCTCTCGGATCCGGCCGTCGGGCGCTACGAGGAAGCAGAGGAGCACTTGCGGGCTGCGCTCACGCTTCGCCGCGACCACTTCCCCGAGGCCTCGGAGGCGTTAGCGCAGATTTACGCACTGCGCTTGGGACGCTTGGAGGAAGCGCGTCGCCTCTGGCTGCGGATGGCGACGCGCTCGGCGCTCTCCTGGCTCGAACGTACGCGCGATGCCATGGGACTTCATGCTCCGGCGGAGTGGCGAGAGCGGATGCTGCGGACGGAGGTCCCCGCGCAACTCACTTTCGAACTGGCGTTGGCCCCGTCGCCAACTGAACGACAGCTCACGGTCCTCTTTCGAAGCGGCGACATCGCTCTCGGTTTGCGCCTGGAGCGCGAACGCGAGCTTTCTCCGTGGAGCGTGCGTCCCGCTCGCCTTCTGGCCGCGCGGGAAGAGGTGCTTGAGCCCCTTGACGACTCGCTGGATCTGACCACTCCATTGACGCTCACCCTCACTTCGGATCGCACCGATCTCGCGCTCGCGCTCAATGGTCGGGAGATCGTTCGGGTGAAGCGATCCACGGCTGCGTCGAATGCGCCGTTGCTTTGGGGATTGCGCGGTGGTCGGGCACTCCTCTTCCATGTTCGGGAATAAAACCCGCGCTCGCAACGGAGGGGGATATGACGGAGAATCTCGCACAACATTATCTCGATCAGGCCCAGCGGCACTACCAACGCGGCGAAGTGGAGGCGGCGATCACAGCTTTGCGTTTGGCGATCAAGCAGCAGCAAGGACGCTTCCCGAAAGCGTATTTCCTCCTCGGCAAAGCCCTCTACGATGCTGGGGAGATCGAGAAAGCGATCGCGGCCTTTCGGACGGCCACCGAGCAACAGCCGCATTATCCGGAGGCCTACTATCACCTGGGGCTGGCACTCGCGCGGCGCGGCGAGCTTGAAGAGGCCATCGCCGCCTATGAGCGCGCTATCGAGCAGATGGGGGGGAACAATCCCGGCGCTTATCACAATCTGGGTCTCGCGTTGCTCGGCAAGGGTGAGATCGAGCGCGCGATCGAAGCCTTCCGAAAAGCCATCGCGCAGCGAGGCGGCGTCTTCCCGCGAGCGCATTTCCATTTGGGATTCGCTCTGGCGCATATCGGTCAAATCGAGGAAGCGATTGCCGCCTATCGCACGGCTCTCGAGCAATCGGGAGGGCATGGCCCAGAAGTCTATTTCCAGCTCGGTTGGCTCTTGATGGGGAAAGGAGATCTCGACGGTGCGGTCGAGGCCTTTCGCACGGCGATCGAGCAGCGCGGCGGGATTTATCCCGAAGCCCAATATGAGCTGGGACGCGCTCTTCTGGCGCAAGGGCATTTGGAGGAAGCGATCGCGACCTTCCGCGCGCTGCTTCGCGCGAATCCGAATCAGCCGGAAGCGCATTTCAACTTGGGGCGCGCGTATCTGCGTCAAGGCGCGTTGGCCGAAGCCCGCGAAGCTTTGGAGACGGCCATTCGTCAACGCGGAGGGAATTTCGCCGCTGCGCATCACCAATTGGGACTGGTGCTCGCGCAACAAGGAGACGTGGAACGCGCGTTGGCCGCCTATCAACGAGCGATCGAGCAGAATCCGTTCTTCCCCAGAGCGTACTACGATCTCGGCCGCTTGTATGCGACGCAAGGCAGATACGACGAGGCGATCCCCGCTTTGCGACGCGCTCTGGAACAGCGGCAGGGGCATTTCCCCGAAGCGGAGCTGGAGTTGGGACGCGCGCTCGCTGGCGCCGGGTACGTGGACGAGGCCATCGAGCATCTGGAGCGCGTGATCGCTCAAGGGCATGAAATCGCCGAATGTTGGTACGAGCTGGGGCATCTTTTCTTCCTCCGCAAGGACTGGGAGCGAGCGGCCGCAGCATTTCATCAGGCTCTTGAGGCCGCAGAAGGGCGATTTCCCCGCGCCCGATATAATCTGGGGCGCGTGTTGCACGAGAAGGGCGATTTGGCCGCAGCCGCCGAGGCCTTCCGACAAGCCATCGCCGAACATCCGCATTTCCCCAATGCGTATTTCAATCTGGCGCGCACGCTGCTGGGATTGGGCGAGCTAGAAGCCGCTCGGGAAGCAATCCTCACGGCCATCGAACAGCGCGAGGGTCAGTTTCCCGAAGCGCACCACCTGCTCGGACGCATTTGCTATGAGCTGGGGGATCTCGCCGGCGCCATCCACGCCTACGAGACTGCGATCGAACAGCAGGGAGCGCCATATCCGGAAGCCTGGCGCGATCTGGGACTCGCGCTCCTCGCGCAAGGGCGACAGGACGAGGCGATCGAAGCCTATCGGCGCGCGATCGCGGCGCGCGAGACGCCCTGGCCGGAGGCGTATCGGGAACTCGGTCGCGCGCTCATGCAGAAAGGCACCGAGGCGCTCCCGGAGGCCATCGAGGCTTTTCGTCAGGCCGTGCAAGCGCAGCCGGAGTTCCCGCAAGCCTATTACGATCTCGGATGCGCGCTGTTGGAGGCGGGCGACGTGGAGGAAGCAATCGCGAGCTTCCGTCAAGCGATCGCGCAACGACCGACTTTTCCCGATGCCTACTATGACCTGGGGCGCGCGCTCGTGCGCATCGGACGCGTGGAGGAAGCGATCGAAGCGTATCAGCAGGCGCTCGCTCTCGATCCGAGCCTCGCGCACGCGCAGCATGCTTTGGGGGTGGCACTCTACCTGAACGGCGATCTCGACGAAGCGATTCGCGCGCTCGAGCGAACGCTTCAACTCAAGCCCGATCTCGCGCAAGCGCATCACGACTTGGGGCTGGCGTTGCTCGATCGCGGGGAGATCGAGCGGGCCATCACCGCCTTCCAAACGGCGCTGCAAATCGCTGGAGCGCCCTATCCGGAGGCCCTCTACAATCTCGGCAACGCGTATTTCACGCGCGGGGATCTGGAGCAAGCGATCGCCGCCTACCGCGCCGCCGTCGAACAGAAGCCCGATTTCGGTCAAGCGCACTATCGGCTCGGACTCGCGCTGTGGGAACGAGGGGACCTGGCCGAAGCGCGAGCTGCCTTTCACCGAGCCATCGAGGCCGAGCAGCGAGTCTTCCCCCATGGCTACTATAGCTTGGGCGTCACGCTCCTCGAGCAAGGGGAATTGGACGCGGCGCTGGAAGCCCTCAAGCAGGCGATCGCTCAATGCGAGACATTCCCGCTGGCACATTACAATTTGGGAAACGCTTTGCTCGCCCAAGGGCGCGTCGAGGAAGCGATGGCGGCGTATCGCACGGCCATCGAGCAAAGTGGCGGACGCTTTCCGGAAGCGCTCTGGAATCTGGGCAACGCGCACGTGCGGCAGGGGGACATGGCGAAAGCCATCGAGCTGTATCAGCAGGCGATGGAGCAAACCGGAGGCCGCGATCCCTATCTCCATCACAATCTGGGCCTGGTGCTCTTTCAAGCGGGTCAGTGGGAACGAGCCGAAGCCTCTTTCCGTCAAGCTCTGGCGCTTCACCCGCACGACCCCGAAGCCCATTACTATCTGGGCTTGCTCGCCTTGAGCCGAGGGGACGTCGAGACCGCGATGACCGAGCTGCGTCAAGCGCTCGCGCAAAAGAGCGGACCATTTCCGGAAGCGCACTTCGATCTCGGGAGGGCGCTCTACGAGAGGGGGGAATATGCCGCCGCTGCGAATGAGTTTCAGATGGCTTGGGAGCAACAGGGCGATTTTCCCGAAGCGCAATATTGGTTGGCACGCGCACGAGCGGCGCAAGGCGATGTGGAGGGGGCCATCGCGCTCTTGAAACCGGTCTGTGCCGCCTATCCGACGAGTTTCCCGGAAGCCCACTACGAGTTGGGCGTGCTCTACAGTCGCCGAGGAATGTTCGACGCCGCTGTGGATCAATTCGCGCTCGCGATCAAGGCCAGTCGAGGGACTTTCCCCGAAGCCTATTACCAAAAAGGGCGCGTGCACGCCCGTCGGGGCGAGATCACTCTCGCCATCGAAGCCTTCAAGACGGCGATTGCGCAGCGGCAGGGTGTCTTCGCCGAGGCGTATCATGAGTTGGGACGCATGCTCTACATCAAAGGCGACATCGAAGGAGCAACGGCCGCCTACAGCAAGGCGATTCAGCAGCGCGAGGTCGCATCGGCCCGCGACGCCGTTCGCTCCCCGGAGCAAGACGTGGCCCTCTTACTGAGCGGGCTCTTCGATCGGCTCGTCGAACGCTTACGGCCCGCTCCGCGCGTGAAACCGTTTTCCACAGCGCTCGGGCCGACGTGCGACGGGGAAGAACAACGCGCGGCTCCATCTGCTGCGGATGCGACCGCGCTTCAAGGAGATCACGCGGAGACGGAGGCATGAACACGGACGACATCGGACGCTTGTTTCGCGAAGCCGGCGCTCTTTTGGAAGGTCATTTTCGTCTCTCGTCGGGACTGCACAGCGCGCGCTACATCCAGTGCGCGCTCGTGCTGCAATATCCCCGGATCGCCACGCAACTGGGGGCAGAATTGGCTGAAGCTTTCGCTGGCGAACCGATTGAGACCGTCATCGCGCCAGCCATCGGCGGCATCCTCGTTGCGCACGAGGTCGCGCGGCATCTGAACGCGCGCGCGATCTTCGCCGAGCGCGAAGCCGGGCGATTCACGTTGCGTCGGGGCTTTGCGATCGCTCCCGCCGAACGCGTGCTCGTTGTCGAAGACGTCATCACGACCGGGCACTCGACGCGCGAAGTGATCGAGCTGGTGCGCGGGGCCGGGGGCGAAGTCGTCGGCGTCGGCGCATTGATTGACCGCAGTGGGACGGCGCTCTATTTCGGCGTGCCGCTTCGCGCGCTGTTGCAACTGAACCTGCCCACGTATCCGCCCGACGCATGTCCCTTGTGCGCCGCCGGGGTACCGCTCAGCACGCCCGGCAGTCGATACCTCGCATGAGCGCCAACGACGTCGCACGGCGCGGAGGATGGGCTGACGGAGGGAATAGCGTGCCGAACGCCAAACTCCTGCTGCAATACGACGGGACGGAATTCTACGGCTGGCAAGTTCAAGCAGGTGCGCGGACTGTCCAGGGTGTTCTCACGGATGTGCTCTCGCGCTTGGAGCATCGTCCGGTGACCGTGCATGGTGCCGGGCGAACCGATCGTGGCGTACACGCTCAGGGGCAAGTCGCCAGTGTCTTCCTCACTCGCGAGATGTCCGAAGAGGAATGGCGACGCGCGCTCAATGCGAATCTCCCCCCGGACGTGCGCGTGATGGCCGTGGAATGGGTCCCGCCCGATTTCCATGCGCGCTACAGCGCCGTGTCGAAGACCTACTGCTACACGCTCTGTCTCGGACCGGTCCTGAGCCCCTTCCTCTATCGGTACGCGCATCATTTTCCCTTCCCGCTCGATCTGGCCGCCATGCGGCAAGCGCTGGAGGTGATCATAGGCGAGCACGATTTCGCTTCTTTCGGCACGCGCGAGCGCCCGGGCAAGTCGACCGTGCGTCGCGTCTACCAAGCGCGCCTGCGGCAAGAGAACGAGCTGCTGCATCTGGAGATCACGGCCAATGGCTTCCTCCGCTATATGGTGCGCACGCTCATGGGGACGCTTTGCGAGATCGGGCGTGGGCGTTGGCGCGTCGAGGAGATGGAACGCATCCTCCACGCGCGCGATCGGCGGCTGGCCGGTCCGACCTTTCCGGCCAAGGGCTTGACGCTGCTTCGCGTCCACTACTAAGATTGAGCCGAAACGAATTGGCGATGCGAACGGTTGCGCATCGCCAAGGTCAGCGAGGGGAGAAAGCCCCCGGAGCAGTTCAATGGACGATTTGCAGAAGAGGTTCGAGGGGTTCATCAAACCCAGCTCGCGCGAAGCGCTTCTTCTGACGCAGATTCACCCCGAGCGGCTCCCTCACCATGTGGCCATCATCATGGATGGAAACGGACGGTGGGCCTTGCGGCGGCAGAAGCCGCGCGTCGTCGGCCATCGCGCCGGAGCGAAAGCCGCGCGTCGGATCGTGGAAACGGCGGCGCGCTTGGGCATTCCCGTATTGACGCTCTATGCCTTCTCGACGGAAAACTGGAAGCGCCCGCAGGAAGAGATCGAAGCGCTCATGAGCTTGCTTCGAGAATTCCTGCGAAAAGAAGTGGAGACGCTCAAACGCCACGACATTCGGTTGCGCGTCATCGGGCGATGGGAAGGATTGGACCCGGCGATCCGTCAAGAGCTCTGCCGCGCTATGGCGGAGACGGCGATGAACACGCGGATGCAACTGGTCGTCGCGCTCAACTACAGCGGACGCACGGAGTTGGTGGATGCCTTCCGTCGCCTCTATCGCGAGGCGCGCGAGCGCGAGCTGCCTCCGGAAGCCATCACCGAAGCGCTCATCGCACAATATCTCTACACGGCCGATCTGCCCGATCCCGATCTCCTCATCCGTACCAGTGGCGAGATGCGGGTGAGCAATTTCTTGCTCTGGCAGATCGCCTACACGGAACTCTATGTGACGGAGACGCTCTGGCCTGATTTCCGACCGGCGCACTTCCTTCAAGCGGTAGTCGAATATCAAAAGCGCGAGCGGCGTTATGGGGGATTGGGAGCTGCGGCGCTTCCATGATCGGTCCTCCCATGGGACGTTCCCAAGAGGACGCACTAGGAGGAGAGGATGACGCGAGTGCTCACGGCTGTCGTTCTGCTCCCCTTCTTCATCTTCGCGCTGTGGGCTTCGAGCCCATACTACTTGATCGGATGGGTCGTGGCCGGGACGTTGCTGGGGCTTCGCGAATTCTACGCGCTGGCGGAGCGGATCGGTTGTCGTCCCGATCGCTGGCTCGGCTATGCGGCCGCTGTGAGCGTCCTCTTCGCCTTCCAGCAACAGAACGCCTTCTTGATCGTGGGGAGCTTGTTGCTGCTTCTGGCGCTCACGCTGGCGCTCTCGCTCTTCACGGCCGAGCGCTTTGAGACCGTGCTTCTGGAAAGCGCCGTGACGGTCGCCGGCGTGCTCTACATCGCCGTGGCCTTGGGCTTCCTCATCCTGCTGCGGGTGAGCATGGAGGCGACGACGGCCGCGCGACTGCTCTCGCTCTTCTTCCTCATCATCTTCGCTGGGGATACGGCGGCCTACTACGGAGGCCGCGCGTTCGGACGTCGGAAGTTGGCGCCGCGCGTGAGTCCGGGCAAGACGATCGAAGGGGCGATCGCTGGCGTGCTCGGCAGTGGATTGGCCGCACTGGGTGGAAAGTTTTGGTTCTTTCGAGATCTGCCCCTTGGGCACGCCCTCGCCCTCGCGCTCGTTTTGAATGCAGTCGGCCAGATCGGCGACTTGATCGAATCCATGCTCAAACGGGGGGCGAAGGTGAAGGATGCCGGACGGCTGCTGCCGGGCCACGGGGGGATTTTGGATCGGGCCGATAGCATCCTCTTCAACGCGCCGATCATTTACATCTACAGTCGGATTCTCCTATCATGATGGGCTCGGAGGCCCGCAACCGATTTCGGAGAATCGGCGGGCTCGAGCTTTCCTTACAGGACACAATGAAGCGGATCGCGATCTTAGGCTCAACGGGTTCAATTGGGACGAGCACGCTCTCGCTGCTGGAGCAATTGGATGGCTTTCGCGTGATTGGTCTAGCGGCCCAGCGGAACGTCGCGCGACTCGCGGATCAGATCGTGCGGTTCTCGCCCCGCCTCGTTTCAGTCGCGACGGATGAGGCGGCTGCCGAATTGCGTGCGGAGTTGCAGCGGCGCGGCGTGCGTACGCCCCCCGATATTCGATACGGACCGGAAGGGCTCCTCGCCGTGGCGACGGAACCAGACGTGGACATCGTGCTCGTCGCGACGGTCGGGGCCGTCGGCCTCCTCCCCACATATCGGGCGCTGGAACAGGGCAAACGCATTGCCTTGGCCAACAAGGAGACGCTCGTGATGGCCGGTCGGTTGATGACCGAGAAAGCGGCCGCGACCGGTGCCGAGATCCTGCCCGTAGATAGCGAGCACAACGCCCTGCATCAATGCCTGCAGGGGGTCAATCCCCGCGACGTCGCGCGCTTGATCCTGACGGCTTCCGGAGGGCCATTCCGCACGCTCTCCGCAGCCGAACTCTCGCGCGTCACCCCCGAGCAAGCCTTGCAGCATCCGACCTGGCGCATGGGGCCGAAGATCACCGTGGATTCGGCGACGCTCATGAACAAGGGATTGGAGGTCATCGAGGCGCATTGGCTATTTGGCGTCGCGCCGGAGCAGATCGACATCCTCATCCACCCCCAATCGGTCGTGCATTCGATGATCGAGCTAGTAGATGGCTCCATCCTCGCGCAACTGGGACCGACGGACATGCGATATGCCATCCAATACGCCCTCACCTATCCGAATCGGCGGCCGACGCCGCTGCCGCGACTGAATTTTTCCCCCGCACTTCATTTGGAGTTTCACCCACCAGATCTGGAGCGCTTCCCCTGCGTGCGCCTGGCCTATGAAGCGTTGCGACGCGGTGGAACGATGCCTGCCGTCCTCAACGCGGCGAACGAGGAGGCCGTCGCCGCCTTCTTGGAGCGTCGCCTTCCCTTCCTCGCCATCCCCACCGTGATCGAGCGCGTGATGCGCGACCATCAACCTGAAGAACCGCGCGAGATCGAAGATGTCCTTCGAGCCGACGCTTGGGCGCGCGCGCGTGCCCGCGAGGTGATCACCTCCCTGATATGTGCGGAATCGCTGGAATCGTGAACGCGCGCGGTGTGCTTCCGGATCAGGAAGTGCTGCGCCGAATGTGCGACCGGCTCGCGCACCGCGGGCCCGATGAGGAGGGATATTTCCGAGCGATCGGCGTCGGCCTGGGTGTGCGTCGCTTGCGCATCATTGACCTCGAAAGCGGCCATCAGCCGATCGCCAACGAACGCGGGACGATTTGGGTCGTTCACAACGGAGAGATCTACAACTACCGCGAGCTGCGTCGGGAATTGGAAGCACGCGGCCATCGGTTCGCGACGCAGAGCGATACGGAGGTCATCGTCCACGCTTACGAGCAGTATGGCTTGGAGAGCTTGGCGCGACTCCGTGGCATGTTCGCTTTCGCGCTGTGGGATGAGGAACAGCAGCAGTTACTGCTGGCGCGCGATCGCGTGGGGGAGAAGCCGCTCCTCTATGCCCTCGCCGATGGGGAATTGATCTTCGCCTCGGAGTTCGAGGCGCTCCTCGAACATCCCTCGGTCTCGCGCGAAGTGGACTGGGAGGCCGTGCACGCCTATCTCGCGCTCTCCTACATCCCGGCGCCGCTGACGGCATTTCGTGCCATCCGAAAACTGGAGCCGGGACATCGCCTCCTTTGGCGCGCGGGAGAAGTCGTCATCGCCCCCTATTGGACGTTGACGTTCTCCCCAAAGCTTCGGCTGAACGAAGAAGAGGCGGCCCGAGAGTGGCTCGCGCGAGCGCGCCAGTCGGTGCAATTGTGCATGCGCAGCGATGTCCCCCTCGGAGCTTTCTTGAGCGGCGGGCTCGATTCCTCAGCCGTCGTCGCCCTGATGAGCGAGGTCAGCTCGACGCCGGTGAAGACTTTCACCATCGGCTTCGACGAAGCCGATTACGACGAGCGGGAGCAAGCGCGACGCGTCGCACGCCACTTCGCCACAGAACATCATGAGGCCGTCGTGCGACCGGACGTCGTGGACGTCCTTCCGACGCTCATCCGCCGCTACGGCGAGCCATTCGCCGATTCGTCGGCTATTCCCACATACTACCTGGCCAAGCTCGCGCGCGCTTCGATCACGGTCGCACTGACGGGTGATGGGGGGGATGAAGGGCTTGCGGGATATGATCGCTATCGCGCGATGGTGGAGGCCGAACGCGTGCCTCCAGCGGTGTGGGCTGCTTTGAGCAAGACCTTCGTCCTGAGTCACCACGTGGCGAAGCCTCTGCTCGGAGGACGCCTTTTGGAATGGCGATTCTGGAAACGAGCGGAGCGCTTTCTGCTTGCGGCGGCGCTGCCGCCTTCGAGGCGTTACGCGCGGTGGATGAGCGCGTGCGATGAGGAGATGCGGCGAGAGTTGTACAGCGAGGCGTTCCATGCCCTCACGACTGCGCTTCGTCCAGAGCGGTTCGTGGAAGAGCAAATGGCCACGAGCGGAACGTTCTTAGATGCGCTCCTTCGCGCAGATGTGCGCCTCTATTTGCCCAATGACCTGCTCGTGAAGATGGACATCGCGACGATGGCGCATGGGCTCGAAGCGCGCGCGCCGCTGCTTGATCACGAGCTGCTGGAGTGGGAAGCGCGCCTGACGGACACATACAAGCTCAGGCGCGGGCGGGGCAAATATCTCTTGCGACGCGCCATGCGGGGGATTTTGCCACCGGAGACCCTCGCGCGACGCAAGCAGGGATTTGGCGTCCCCATCGGGCGTTGGCTGCGCCGGGAGCTGCGCGATTTCGCGCGCGAGCTGCTCCTTTCGGAACGCGCGCTTGCGCGCGGACTCTTTCGCCCGAGCGCGGTGCGCGCTCTTGTAGACGCGCATCTGGAGGGGCGCGCGGATTTCTCGACGCCACTGTGGACCCTACTCGTGCTCGAGCTATGGTTCCGAGAGTTCATTGACGGGCAGGCTTCAAGCGCGCGCCTGCTCACATGAGGACGGGGATGCCCGATATGGAGAAGATGACATCGATCGCCTCCGACCCCTCCATCGAGGAGCGCGCCCAAGAGCGCCGATTCCTACGACGCGTTTTCCTCCTTGGGCTCGGCTTGCGGGTGGCCGTCGCGTCATTCATCGCGCTCTTCAATTTGGAAGGCTTCTTCGGAGGCGATGCTGGGACTTACGATTGGGTGGGATGGGCGATCGCGCGCTATTGGTCGGGAGAGACAGCTTTCCCCGTGCGTCCGGCCAGCCAGCCCGGCTACTTCTACCTCGTCGCTGCGTTCTACTTCGTCTTCGGACGCGCGCCGTTTCTCGTCGTCCTCGTCAATTGCGTGATCGGGGCTCTGCATGCCGTCCTCATCTACAAGATCGCCGCTCTGACTTTCGATCGGCGCGTGGCGCGAGGCGCCGCTCTGCTGACGGCATGTTTTCCCTCTCTCGTGTTGTGGTCGGCGCAACTTTTGAAGGATGCGCTTGTGATCTTCTGCACGCTGCTCAGCATCTATGCCATCCTTGTCCTTCACCGGAAGTTCTCGCTGCTGTGGCTCGCGCTCTTCTTCGTTGCTCTTTTGCCGCTGCATTCCTTGCGCAACTACGTCTTTTACATCGTGGCGTTCTCAGCGCTCCTCTCTTTCGTGGGGCACAGACGTGGTCTCGTGATGGGGCTCTTCGTGCACGCTGTCTTAGCGCTCGCCTTCCTGCTCGCTCTCAACAGCATGGGACTTTTGGAGCGCGAGCTTCAAACGCTCTCGATCGAGAGCGTGCTCGAACAAATCCACATGTCGCGCACGAAGTTGGCGCGATTCGCGCAATCCGGATATGCGCCGGAAGCGGACGTCTCTACCCTCGGGGGAGCGCTGCGCTTTCTTCCCATCGGCCTCACATACTTGCTCCTAGCCCCCTTCCCATGGTCCATCGCCAACGTGCGGCAAGCCATCACGCTGCCGGAGATGGTGCTGTGGTGGGGGATGTTCCCCTGGCTCCTTCGGGGAATCGCCTTCGCCGTGCGGCGGAAGCTGGCGGACGCGTCCGTGATCCTTCTCTTCGTCGGCAGTCTGACGCTCGTCTACGCGCTCTTTCAAGGAAACGTGGGCACGGCCTATCGGCAGCGCGCGCAGATCCTCGTCTTTCTCTTCATCTTCGTCGTCGCCGGTTGGCAGCAGCGAAAGCGCGCGGCTCCTATCGGGTCGAAGCCGGAATGGCCGGCTACGCCATCGTTCACCGCGCCGATCTCATGAGCGTGCGATGCTATGCGTCTTCGCGTGCTCGCACTCGCCTCGTATCCGATCGAAGCCGCGGCGACCCGCTATCGCGTCGTCCAATACGGGCCGTGGCTGGCAGCGCGCGGCATAGAGGTGGAGCTTCAAACATTCCTCTCGCACGACGTCTTCGCCATCTTGTACGAACGAGGGCATTGGGGGAAGAAGATCGCGGGATTGTTGGCCGCTCTGCTGCGGAGTTCGCGCGCGCTCATTCGAGCCGCGCGCGCCGACGTCGTGTGGATCCAACGCGAGGCAGCGCCGCTAGGCCCGCCAGTCTTGGAATGGCTCA
Source organism: Blastocatellia bacterium (assembly GCA_025055075.1). Lineage (NCBI taxonomy): Bacteria > Pseudomonadati > Acidobacteriota > Blastocatellia > Blastocatellia bacterium. The sequence continues at coordinate 63,457 of JANWYV010000015.1, read as the reverse complement.
TCGTCCGAGGCTTGCGCAAACCGATGCTCCTGGATCTGGATGACGCAACCTTCGTGCCCTATGTGAGCCCCACCTACGGGCCATGGGTTCGACCGCTCAAATGGTTTGGCAAAACCGATCGGCTCATCGCATGGGCCGATGTCGTCGTGGCGGGAAATCGGCTCATCGCCGAATACGTGCGCCAGCGCGAGAAACCCGTCCTGCTTCTGCCGACCATCGTGGACACGGATCTGTTCGTGCCAAAGGCTGAGGCTTCGGATCCACCCGTACTCGGATGGATCGGGAGCCATTCGACGTTTCGCTATTTGAAGACGCTCCTGCCCGTACTCGAAGAATTGGGCCGAGACTTCACGTTTCGCCTGCTCGTCGTCGGCGGGACTGAACCCGTTCGTTTGCGCACGGTCGAGGTGGAGAATCGGCGATGGGCGCTGGACCGCGAGGTCGAAGACTTCCGCTCCCTGGACATTGGCCTCTACCCCCTCATCGAGGACGAATGGTCCGTGGGGAAATCCGGATTGAAGGCGATTCAGTACATGGCCGTCGGCATTCCCACTGTCGCCTCCGCTGTCGGCGTCGTCACGGAGATTCTCGAGGACGGCGTCACCGGATTCCTCGTTCGTTCGCCGGAGGAATGGTACGATCGCTTGCGATTGCTTTTGGAGAATCCCGAGCTGCGACGACAGATGGGACGCGCCGCGCGCGAAGTGGCCGTGCAGCGATATCGCGTCGCCGTCCACGCCGAGGCCATTCGACGGGCGATTCAGCACTGCGCTCGACGTGGGAGCCTTTTGGAAGAAGCGGCGCACACCGACTCGCCGTCCTAGACGCCATTGACTTTTCCGATGGCGTGCAGTAAAAGCAAACCGTTACATAGGCGGATCGGCCATGAGCGATGAGAAGCTCCGCGAAGCCTGCGGCGTCTTTGGCATCTACGACCACGAAGAAGCGGCGCGATTGACCTACTACGGGCTCTATGCCCTGCAGCACCGAGGGCAGGAATCGGCCGGCATCGCGACCTCCGATGGCGAACGCTTGCACGTCGTCCGCGGCTTGGGATATGTGAGCGAAGTCTTCCGCGAAGAGACGTTCACCGAATTGCCGGGACGATCGGCCATCGGGCACGTGCGTTATTCGACCACGGGCGAAGTGAGCGTGCGCGAAGCGCAGCCCATGGTCGTCAGTTTCCATGGGGGACAGATCGCGGTCTGCCACAATGGGAACATGCCGCAAGCGCTGCGCGTGCGCGCGGAGCTGGAACGCGAGGGCGCAATCTTCCAATCCACGAGCGACACGGAGGTCGTGCTGCATCTGATCGCGCGGTCGCGCGCGCGCGATCTGCTGGGCGCGATCGTCGAAGCGCTCGCGCAATTGGACGGCGCCTACTCGATGCTCTTCGCGACGCCCCGTGCGCTCATCGCCGTGCGCGATCCCCGCGGTTTTCGACCGCTGCTTTTGGGCACGCTCAACGGCGCCACGGTCTTCGCCTCCGAGAGCTGCGCGTTCGATCTGATCGGAGCCACGCTCCTGCGCGACGTGGAGCCGGGCGAGGTGATCGTCGTGGATGAGCGCGGCATGCGTTCGCTCTTTCCCTTCCCCCGGCAGCGTCCGACGCAATGCATCTTCGAGCACGTGTATTTCTCTCGCCCGGATAGCATCGTCTTCGGGCGTCCTGTGAGCCGATCGCGTTATCTGCTCGGACGACTGCTGGCGCGAGAGCATCCGGCCGAGGCCGACGTCGTCGTCCCGGTCCCCGATTCCGGCGTGGCCGCGGCCATCGGATACTCGATGGAGTCCGGAATCCCCCTGGTCTTCGGCTTGGTCCGCAATCATTATGTCGGGCGCACGTTCATCGAGCCGCGCGCGGCGATTCGCAATCTGCGGGTGAAGGTCAAGCTCAATCCCGTGCGCGAATTACTCGATGGTCGGCGCATCGTGCTCGTGGACGATTCCATCGTACGGGGCACCACGAGTCGCGAGATCGTGCAAATGATCCGCGCCGCCGGAGCGCGGGAGATTCATGTGCGCATCAGTTGCCCCCCGACGGTCGCCTCCTGCTATTACGGCATTGACACGCCGCGCAAGGAAGAGCTGATCGCTGCCCGCATGTCCCTCGAGGAGATTCGTGAGTTCCTGGGGGCCGATAGCCTCGGATACTTGAGTTACGCCTCGCTGCTGGAAGCTTGCGGCGACCCGCACGACACGCGCTACTGCACGGCGTGTTATACGGGACGCTATCCGACGGAGATCGATCCGGAATATCAGCCCCGGAGCGTTCGCTGCGCGGGATCTCCGGTAGCGATGCACCCTGTTTCCCTGTTCGAACGCTCGTGAGGCGCACATGGCCCGACGACGACGAACGCGCACGGCGATGCCACGACTCCGACGACGAACGCTGCTGTGGTTGCTCCTCGGCGTTCTGCTGCTCATCGCGACCTTTCTGCTCTCTCGCTTCGAACTGTGGCGGCGCGAGCCATTGCCTTCAGCAGGAGAGCTGACGGTCGTCGCCCTCGATGTCGGCCAAGGCGACAGTTTCCTCATCCTTACCCCCGAGCGCAAAGCGGTGCTCATTGATGCTGGGCCTCCGGAGGCTGCCGATCGGGTCCGCGAGGCTCTCGCTCGATATGGCGTCACGCAGCTCGATCTCGTCATCGCCACGCACCCACATGCCGATCATATCGGCGGCATGGTGGCCGTACTCGACGCCGTTCCCGTTCGTCTGTTCCTGGATAGCGGTCAACCGTATCCGACGCGCACGTACACGCGCATGCTGGAGAAGATTCGGGAGAAGGGGATTCGCTTCGTGGTCGCCGAAGCGGGACAGGAATTCGAGCTCGGGGCGGGCGTGACGCTCTCGATCCTAGCTCCGTCTTCCCCACGCCTTCAGGGGACGCGCAGCGACGAGAACGCGAATTCGATCGTCGCGCGATTGAGCTACGGCGCGTTCTCCATGCTCTTCACCGGGGACAGCGAGCGCGAGACCGAAGATCGCCTCATCGAACGCGAGAACTCCACAGCGCCGCTTGCCGTGCGCGTGCTCAAGGTCGCTCACCACGGATCGCGCCATTCGACGACGCGGGCGTTTTTGGAACGGGTGCGTCCGGAGGTCGCGATCATCTCCTGCGGGGCGGATAACGAATACGGCCATCCGGCGCAAGAGACTCTGGACCGGCTGCGCCGCTGGGCGCGCCAGTTACATCGCACCGATCTCGAAGGCGAGATCGTGATCCGAAGCGATGGACGCCAGTATGAGGTTCGCCCCGAGCGGACTGTAGCCGCCGAGGACCTCTGGCGCGGACGACGTCCGCGCTTGCGGGCCGAGGAGGTATACGCGCCCTCTCCTTCTACGAGAGACGCCGCTGACGGAACCCCGAAGCTTCCCTTCGCTAGGAGCACGGTCCAAGCTGATCTCGCGCCCCGGAGGAACCGACCATGAAGCTCGTCGTGGATCGCATTGAGGAGAACATCGCCGTGTGCTACCTGTATGAGGACGATCGCCTCCGCTTCGACATTCCGCTTCGATACTTGCCACCGGGCGTCGTCGCCGGCGATCATCTTCGCGTGAGCTTCGAGCTCGATCGAGAAAGCCGCGAGCGGGAACGCCGCCGCGCGGAAGAACTGCTGCGAGAACTGACCCGAGGGCAGCCGGATGAGAAGCGGTTCAAACTCTGAAGGGGATGGCGCGCGCGGATATTCCATTTGGTTCGTGCTCGTGACCGCTGGGTTCATCACGTGCTTGATCGCGGCCAACATCACGGGCGTCAAACTCGTGGAGCTTCGCGGATGGGTCGTCCCGGCCGGGATCATCGTCTTCCCGATCAGTTATATCTTCGGCGATGTCCTCACGGAGGTGTACGGCTACGCGCAAGCACGGCGCGTCATCTGGCTCGGCTTCTTCTGCAATCTGCTCACGGTCGCTGCCATCTGGATCGGGCAAATCCTCCCGCCAGCTCCCTTCTGGGACGGACAAGCTGCATATGAGCGCATCCTCGGATATACCCCGCGCCTTCTCGCCGCCTCATTCTCGGCCTACCTCTTCGGCGAGTTCACGAATGCCTACGTGCTCGCTCGAATGAAGGCCCTCACGCGCGGACGCTGGCTCTGGATGCGCACGATCGGCTCCACTCTTGTCGGTCAGGCCGTTGATTCGCTGCTGTTTCTGACGCTCGCCTTCGCCGGAACGATTCCGACGAGTGCACTCTTTCGCACCTTCCTGACGCAGTGGCTCGCGAAGTCCCTTTACGAAGCCGCAGCGACGCCGGCGACCTATGCGATCGTGGCATTTTTGAAACGGAAGGAGGGAGTGGACGTCTACGATCTCAAGACGCGATTCACCCCTCTCTCGCTCAGGGGATGAGCGGGCGCAGTTTCCGAGCGCTCGCTCCGATGATATAATAGGCCTCCAGTCCAGAGCCGGAGATTGGGCGGTGAATCTTCTTTGAGGAGGACAACCATGAAGGTCACGCTCTCCGTCATCAAAGCCGACGTGGGTTCCATTGGCGGACACACGCGCCCATCCGAACGGATGCTTCACGTCGTTCGGGAAGAAATGAAGGCGGCGTGTTCCGGGACGAAGGGGCTGCTCATTGATGGGCTTGTCACGTTCACAGGTGATGACATCGCGCTCATCATGAGCCATACGCATGGGGTGGGAGCCCAAGCGGTCCATCGTTTCGCCTGGGATTGCTTCTTGGCAGCGACCGAGGTCGCACGCAAGCAGGGACTGTATGGCGCCGGACAAGATCTGTTGGTGGATGCGCCGTCGGGGAACATCCGCGGCGCGGGTCCGGCCGTCGCCGAAATCGAGTTCGAGCGCGATCCGAAGAGCAAGGATCGGCCGGCCGAAGCCTTTCTCGTGTTCGCCGCCGACAAGTGCAGCCCGGGCGCGTACAATTATCCCCTGTACGCGGCTTTCTGTGATCCCATGCACAATGGCGGCTTGCTCCTCAACCCGAAGATGCATCAGGGCTTCACCTTCACCATCATTGACATGGACGCCAAGGACAAGGATCGGATCATCCGCCTCGATGTCCCCGAGCGGATCTGGGATGTCGCGACACTCTTACAAAATCCGGATCGGTTCGCCGTCGAAGCGATTCATTCGCGCTATAAGCCCGATGAGCAAATCGTCGCCGTCTCGGCCACGCGCCTGCACAATATCGCCGGCCGCTATACGGGGAAGGATGATCCGGTGGCGATCGTCCGCACGCAGGGCATCTTCCCAGCTCCTGAGGAGATCGTCGAACCCTTCCTGCTTGGGCACTTCGTCGCGGGCGATGCCCGTGGATCGCATGTGATGCCGCTCATGCCCGTCCCCATCAATACGCCTGTGACCGGGCCATTCTGTCTGCCGATCGTCTCCTGCCTGGCTTTCTCCATGGACGCTGAAGGGCGATTCGCCGAGGAGTGTGTGGATATGTTCGGCGGTCCCGTATGGGATCAGACGCGATTGAAGGTCCAAGCCAAGGCCGACGAATGGCGTCGCCAAGGGTTCATCGGACCGACAATGGCGTCGCATACGGAACTCGCGTATACGGGGATTGTGGAGACGCTCGAAGCCCTAGATCGAGAGTTCATCACGCGGGATTAACAACAAAAAAATTGGTCGGGACGGCCGGATTTGAACCGGCGACCTCTTGCACCCCAAGCAAGCGCGCTAACCAGGCTGCGCCACGTCCCGTGTCGTCTTTTTTTGTCGAGTCCCTGCCTTCAAGGCGTTCGCTTCGAAGAGGTGATTATATCACTTTGGTTCAGCATCGCCAACAGCTCTTCCAACCCGCGCCTGATGTCGCGTAGGACCTGATATACTCTGGGAGAGACCGAGGGGGGCGGACCTTCGCTCGCACCTTCCATGGTTTCAGAAGGAGATTCCGAGGATAAGAGCTTGAATCGAGATTCGGCAGCTAAGCGCTTTCGCGCGCCGGCGATCGTGAATTTATCCTCGTAGAGGAGCTTCTTGATTCGCAAGATCAATTCGATGTCGCGCCGCTTGTAGACGCGCTGTCCGGCGCGATTCTTCTCAGGAGCCAGTTGCGGGAACTCCGTCTCCCAATACCGCAAGACATGGGGTTGAATACCCGTGATCTCGCAAACCTCGCCAATCTTGAAATAGAGCTTATCCGGAATGGCCTTCACCGGCTGCATAGGCTTTTTCCCTCCCCCAAGGCCTCCCATCATCGAATTCATGCCCGCAACGCTCGGGCTGGTCGAAAGATCAGAACGCGCGTGGTCGGCTTCCTACCGCCCGAGGGCGGACGCCCTCGACGCGACGTGCGCTCGATGACCTCCATCACGCCCACGCGCCCCAAGCAGACTTTGTACCCCTGAGCCAGCCGGTTTTTGATGATCTCCAGAATCAGATCCACGAGAGCCGTCGCTTCCCGCGTCGAAAGTCCACCATGCCGATTGTAGACCGCTCGCGCGATGTCGGCTTTCGTCATCGTCGCTCGCCCCTCACATCGGCACTATCTTACGGCTTTCCCCACGGCCTGTCAATGAGTCGTCGGGAACAAATCGGAAGTTGAGCCGAAGGATCGCGCTTGACCGCCCGTTCGGGCTTCGGATAGCCTTAGCCCGGGTCACGCGATGCGACGGAAAGGCGTGACGTTCATCTTCTGGTTGCTTGTGGCCGCAGGGCTGCTGGGTGCCTTTTGGTATCAGCTCGATTGGCCTTTGGTGCGAGAGAGCCTGAGGCGCATGAACGTTACCTTAGCCCTTTTGGCCATCGTCCCCATTCTGGCGACCTATCTGACACGAGCGCTGCGATGGCGAGTCTTTTTGACTCCGGTGAGAACACCCACGTTGGGAAACGCTCTGGCCGCGACCGTGATCGGCTTCTCCACGATCTTCGTGTTCGGGCGCATTGGGGAAGCGACGCGCCCTCTGGTCCTCAGTCTCCGCGAGCGGATTCGCCCGAGCGCTACCCTGGCGACGATCCTCATCGAACGCATCTGCGACATGATCACCGTGACCGTCGCCTTCGCTGTGAGCCTCTTCTTCGTCTGCAACTCGAGCCGCTCGCCGGAGCCACTCGCGGCGCTCAGGAACTTCGGAGAAGCGGCTCTCTTACTCTCACTCTTGGGCTTGGTGGGCCTCTCGGTCTTCCGCTTTCGAGCGGATGGGATTCTGGAGGTGTTAGAGCGACGCTCTCGATGGATCCCGGAGAAACTTCGTCGGCCTGCCCTCAATCTCCTTCGCCACTTGGCCGATGGCCTGTCAGTCCTGCATGACGTTCGGGCATTGGCCCGCGCGGTGGGCTACACGCTCATGACGTGGGGACTTGTGACGGCGAGCTTCTGGTTAGTCGTACGGGCTTTCGGCTTGCACTTGACGGTCGCTTCCGTCATATTTGTCATCGGCTTCGCGATGTTGGGCTCTCTGGTGCCGACCCCAGGGGGGTCCGCCGGAGCGTTCCACACGACGACGATGCTGGGACTGATGTGGCTCGGCATCGAGAGAAATACGGCAGCGAGCATGGCGTTGATCATGCATGTGGTGAGCTTCGGACCAGCTCTTTTGGTGAGCCCTTATTTCCTCCGACGCGGAGGATTCTCATGGGGACCCCTGCGCGAGCTGGTCCTGGCGGAAATGACATTCACCATGCCCTCTTCGCGTGAGACCGAACGGGAGGATATCCCGAACGATCCTTCTCCCTGGAGAGTGAGCGACCGCTTATGAAATGCCCATTCTGCGGACACCTGGAAGATCGCGTAGTGGATTCCCGGGAGTCGCGCGAAGGCGATTCGATTCGCCGCCGACGCGAATGTCTCAAGTGCGGCCGCCGCTTCACCAGCTATGAGCGGATTGACGAGATCCCCTACATGGTCATCAAAAAAGACGGGCGACGGGAACCGTTCGACCGTCAAAAAGTCCTCGCGGGAATCTTGAAGGCGTGCGAGAAGCGTCCCATCCCGATGGCTAAGATCGAAGCGATCGTCGATGCCGTCGAATCGTATGTCCGAACTTCTCCCGATCGGGAGCGCCCGACGCAAAAGATCGGGGAGTTGATCATGCGGCGACTCAAGGAGCTGGATAAGGTCGCCTACGTGCGCTTCGCGTCCGTGTACCTGGAGTTCCAAGACGTCTCCGAATTCATGGCCGAACTCAAGCGATTGGTGCGGAGGAAGGCGAAGCCCTCCCGGAAATCAACTCGCTCATGACCCTTTCGCCTTCCCGAGGTGAGGACGAGGGACTGCCTCTTCATCGCGAGCCAAGGAATGCGGAGCATCTTTCGCGCGGGAACTTCCGCCACCACTCATGCTATAATCCTGCCGAGATGTCGAAGGCGGAGCAGCGAACGCCCGATATCGAGGCCCTGAAGGCGTCCATCCGCCAGGCTCTCGCCACGCGCTCGCCGACGGATGCGCCCACGATCGCCTGGATTCGCCGCTTGGAGCAATCGCCGGCCCATTTGGGCGTTTTCCCCGCCTCGTTCAATCCACTCACGCGCGCCCATGTGGAGATCGTCGCACGCGCGCGCGAACATTTTCACCTAGAGGCGATCGCGCTTCTATTGGGTCTCACGAACGCCGACAAGCGGACGTATGAGGCTTCGCTCGAAGATCGCGCGGCGATGCTTCTGGTGACGTTCCAAACCGACTCGACGATTGCCATCGGCGTGGCCACCCATCCCTTCTTCGTCGACCTGATCCTGCCCCTGCAACGAGAGCATCCGACCTCGGAGATCACCTTCCTGGTCGGCTCGGATACGTTCGAGCGCCTCTTGGACCGAGAAGGACACTATCTCGGCCGCTATTACAAGCCCTATCCCGATCGAGTGGCCGCATTGGAAGATCTCTTCTCGGCGAGCCGGATGATCGTCGCAGCGCGAGGTTCTTTCACGTGCTCAGCGCTCGAGCGACTTTTGGATGAAGAGGCAGCCCGTTTCCGCCAGCGCATCGCTTGCTTGGAACTTCCCGAGGAGGTGAAAGCCATCTCCGCGACAGAGGTGCGACGGCGCCTCCGAATGGGTGAACCCATCGCGACGCTTGTTCCGGAAGCCGTTGAGGCCTACCTCCGAGCGACCAATCTCTACCGATGATCCTTCGCGACTATCGCCCGGAAGATTTCGCCCGTCTCTGTGAAATTGACCGGCTCTGTTTTCCCCAGGGCATCGCCTATACGACCGAGGAGATGCGTTTGTACCTCGCAGACCGCCGCGCCTTCACAATCGTCGCCGAAGGCCCTCAGAGCGAGATCGTCGGCTTCCTCATCGCGCGCCTTGAGATCGGACGCCTTCCACTGGAGCGCGCGAAGGTTCGCATTGGACATCTCGTGACCATAGACGTACATCCCGATTGGCAAAGACGAGGCATCGGGAGCCTCCTTCTGCAAGAGGCGGAACGCCGGCTGCATCGAGCGGGCGCTCGTGCCGTCTTACTGGAAACGGCCGTGGACAATATCCCGGCGATTCGCTTTTACGCGAAGCATGGCTACGTCGTGCTCGAGCGGATCAGGGGCTACTATTTGGGTGAGAAAGACGCCCTTCGCATGGGAAAGCGGCTCGAGGACACGAACGAGGGGCAGCGTGCTTTCTAACGCCTCTCCCATGAGGGCACCGCTCTCTATCGCACATATCCCAGAACGAGGAATCCCGCGATCAGAAGCAGCACGAAAAGGAGCGACAGCACGTCGAAGTACCTCTCGATGAACGCACGGATCGGCTCCCCAAAAAGACGGAGCAATCCAGCAACCAGAAAGAAACGCGCTCCCCGCCCTAGCAAAGAGACGAGTACGAAGGCGAGCAGATCCAAGCGCGTCGCTCCTGAGGCAATCGTCGCGACCTTATAGGGGATCGGTGTGAAGGCCGCGATGGCGAGGAAGAGGGTCCCATAGGCGTGATACTTCGCCTGAAATTCCCCCCACACTGCGCGCGCGTCGTAGAAGTCAATGATGCGCCAACCGAGCGTCTCCATGAAGGCATAGCCGATCAGGTATCCGAACATCCCGCCGAGCACCGAGCCGAGCGTGCACACGATCGCGTAACGAAGGAATCGGCGCGGCATCGCCACGACCATCGCGATCAAGAGAGCGTCCGGAGGAATCGGAAAGAAGGAGGATTCAGCGAACGCGACCAAGAAGAGAGCGAGCACGGCCTGTGGTGTCTGCGCCCATCGTAATGTCCACGCATAGAGGTGACGCATCCCCGCGCGGAAGCGCGCCACGGCCTCTCGAGACAGGCGAAAGAGGGAAAGACGGCCGCAGATGCGCGCCTCCTCGAGGCCTTGGGCCGTCGTCGGCGTCGCTCGCTCCTCCGACGTTCGCCTCTTCCCCAAATCGCTCATTCCGTCCATCCGTATCGTCCGATGAGCTTGACGAACACGCACCCACCATGCCATTCCACGACGTTCTCGTGCTCCCCCTTGATCAAGCGCATGAGCCGTTGATACGTCTCATCCCCAATAGGCATGACGAGTCGTCCTCCGATAGCGAGCTGCTCGAGATACGGTTGCGGAACGGTGGGACTTGCGGCGGCAACGAGGATGCCATCAAAGGGCGCCATCTCCGGCCATCCAAGCGTCCCATCGAAGGCTCGGATCACGACGTTAGGAATCCCAAGCGCTTCCAGTCGAGCCTGCGCGCGTGCGGCCAATTCCGGAATGCGCTCGACGGCGTAGACCTGCGCTCCTAAGGTGGCGAGGATCGCTGTCTGATAGCCCGATCCCGCACCGACCTCCAACACGCGATCGCCCGGTCTGACCTCCAGCAGCTCGGTCATTCGCGCCACTATATACGGTTGCGAGATCGTCTGCCCATAGCCGATCGGCAGCGGGTGATCGTCATACGCTCGTGGCCAGAGAGCCTCTTCCACGAAGAGATGTCGAGGGACGCGCTCCATCGCCTCCAGGACGCGCGGATCGCGAATCCCCTTCTCCCGCAATCGTTCCACCATGCGATGCCGCGCGCGGGCGTAAGGATCACCGTTTCGGTTCGGGGAGAGCAAGCTCATCGGTGAGGGCGGCCCAGGAGTGTAATTCCTCCAAGGCGCGAAAGTTCGTCAGGTTATTGTGCAACGGGGTGATCGAAATGTACCCCTCTCGGATGGCCTCGTAGTCGCTCATCTCTTCGTGATTCCACTCGGCATGTTCTTCGCCGATCCAGTAATACCGACGTCCACGCGGATCAACCCCCTCATGGATGCGAATGCGCGCGACGCGCGTCCCCTGATGGGTGAGGCGCACACCGCGGATCGGTCCGCGCGGGACGTTCACGTTCAAGACCGTGCGCTCCGGCAGCCCGTGGGCCAGGACCTTGCGCACCAACTGCGCGGCGAATTGCGCCGCCGGTTCGAAATCGACTTCACCGCGCCCCACTTGAGAGATGGCCACGCCCGGCAGACCGTAAACGAGCGCTTCCATAGCTCCCGCAACCGTCCCCGAATAGAGCACATCGTCACCGAGGTTCCCTCCGTGATTGATCCCGGAGACGATGATGTCCGGCGGAGCTTCGCGCAGGATCGTCGCCATAGCGAGCGTCACGCAATCGGTGGGGGTCCCATCCACGGCGAAATGGCGATCATCAATGCGGTCAATGCGGAGCGGACGCCCGAGCGTCAAGGCATGTGAGGCGGCGCTCATCTCATGGGAGGGAGCAACGACAATGACCTCGCCCACCGCCCGCAATTTCTCCTCCAATTTCCGAATCCCCTCGGAATGAATCCCGTCGTCATTCGTGATGAGAATCCTCGGCATACTCCCTCATGGTCGCGTTCTCGTTGAGCGAGCAAAGCTAGCACAGGCGAAGAGGAAAGGCAACTGAACGAGGCCTCTCCCCGGCATCGCCTCCGAAGAGAGGCCTCGCGGAGGGCGTGGACGAGGCGAGGGAACGCTTTGAAGAGACGATCACTGCTGAGGCGCTGTGACGAAGACGGGCGAAATGCCCGAATCCCTCATGCGCCTGTTCAAATCCGCGAGATCGCGATCCAAAACCTGGCGAAGATCACCGAGCTGTCGCGCGACCTGCGCCTTCAACTCCTCCCAGCGCGCTCGAGCAGCCGCCGTCGGACGCGCGTCAGCGCTCGCCACAACGCCATAGAGCGTGATCAATTGATTGTTGAGTTTGGGTGGGAAGTTGAGCGGATCTTGCGGCGCCTCGTTCCGCGTCTGCAACAATTCTTCCTCAATGCGCGTGAGCCGCTCCTGAAGCGCGCGGGCCGAATCGGCGAGCGTCCGCCCCTGCGGATGATTGCCCAGGCGCTTGGTCAATTCCTCGAGCTGGCGCTTCACATCGCGCAGTTGATTCACCGCCGTATGAACATCATTGATCGCATTGCGAATCTGCATGAGCAGATCAAACTGCTCCTGCAGCTCCTCCAGCGTCGTCGTCACACGCGGATCCTTTCTCACCTCGAAAGAGCGCACGAGCGTCTTCCCCCCGACGGTGAGACGCACCTGATATGTGCCCGGCACGACTCTTGGCCCCCGCGCGCTCCCCCATGTGACCGCACCCGGCACTCGCACGGGATCGGGATATCGCAAATCCCATACGAATCGGTTCATGCCGGCCTCAGCGGGAACGCGTTGCGGCGTCGGTCCCGTCCCAAGGAATTCCGCCATCGGCGGTGGCGGCGTTTCTTCCTCACGAGCGCGACTGCTGAACGTCCGAATGACATTGCCGCGCGCGTCGAGGAATTCGAGCTTCACCTCGCCCTCGGGCTTTTGCTTGAAGACGTAGTGGACGATCACGCCGTTGGGCGGATTCTTCCCCATGCCCGGAATATCGGCGCTCCCTCCCTCCATACGATAGGTGGGACGCGGAGTGAAGAGGTGAACGTCCGCTTGCGCAACGGCATCCGTCAGCTCGCGGAGCGGCGTCAGATCATCCAAGATCCAGAACGAGCGCCCGTGCGTCGCCGCCACCAAATCCGTGTCCTTCACCACGAGGTCATGGATCGGGACGACCGGCAGATTCAGTTGCAATGATTGCCACGTCTCCCCATCGTCGAAGGAGACGTAGACGCCCGTCTCCGTCCCCGCATAGAGGAGGCCGCGTCGCACCGGATCTTCACGCACAACGCGCACGAAATCATTCTCGGGCAGGCCACGCGTGATCTTCTTCCACGTCTTCCCGTAATCGTTCGTCTTGAAGATGTAGGGCCGATAGTCGTCGAGCCGATAGCGATGTACGGCGATATAGGCCGTCGCCGGATCGTGCGGAGAGGCTTCGACCGTGTTGACCGTCCCCCACTCAGGCATTTCCTTCGGCGTCACATTCTCCCAATTCTTCCCCCCATTGCGGGTGACCCAAACGAGTCCGTCATCGGTGCCCGCCCAAATGACGCCAGCCTGACGCGGCGATTCTGCCAAGGCGAAGATCGTGCCGTAGACTTCGACGCCCGTGTTGTCCCGCGTGATCGGTCCCCCGGAATAATCCTGTTTGGTCTTGTCGTTGCGCGTGAGATCAGGGCTGATCTCCTGCCACGTCTGTCCCTCGTCCGTGGACTTCAACAGCACCTGTGCCGCGTGATAGAGGACCCTCGGATCGTGCGGCGAGATGAGAATGGGTGCGTTCCACTGAAACCGATATTTCAGATCCTTGGCCGCTTCGCCCACGGCCGTTTGCGGCCAGGCCGTGATGTTGCGCGCCTGTCGCGTGCGATGGTCGTATCGAGTAATGAGTCCGCCATAGCTGCCCGCGTAGACAATATGGGGATCGCGGGGATCGGGAGCGATGTGACCGCTCTCGCCCCCGCCGACCGGATACCAATCGGGCCGATCAATGCCCGGACCCGTCGTGCGGCTGGCGATCGCAACGGTTGTATTGTCCTGCTGCGCACCGTACACGTAGTACGGAAACCGATTGTCCACAGCCACGCGATAGAACTGCGCCGTCGGCTGATTGCTCTGCGGCGACCACGTCTGTCCCCCGTTGAACGTGACGTTCGCCCCACCATCGTTGCCATTGACCATGATCAGCGGATTGTTCGGATTGATCCAGAGATCGTGATGATCCGCATGCGGTGCGCGAATGACGATGTCGAACGTTCGCCCCCCATCAATGGACTTGAAGAACTGCACGTTGAGGACGTAGACCGTGTCGGGGTCCTTCGGATCGGCGTAGATGTGCGAATAGTACCACGCGCGCTGGCGCAACTTTCGCTCCTTATTCACGAGCCGCCAACTGCGCCCGCCGTCATCGGAGCGAAAGACGCCTCCATCCTCCGCTTCTACAATCGCCCACACGCGATCCGGCCGCGCGGGGGAGACGGCGACGCCAATGCGCCCTTTGATCCCCTGCGGAAGGCCATTCGTCAGCTTGATCCACGTATCGCCTCCATCGGTCGTCTTGTAGAGTCCGCTGCCAGGACCACCGCTCACGAACGTCCAGGGCTGACGCAAGGCTTGCCAGAATGCGGCATAGAGGATGCGGGGATTGGTCGGATCCATGGCGAGATCAATCGCTCCTGTCCGCTCGTCCACGTAGAGCACTCTTTCCCACGTCTTCCCTCCATCCTTGGAACGGAAGATGCCGCGTTCCTCATTGGGGCCGAAGATGTGCCCGAGCGCCGCGACGTAGACGAGATCCGGATTCTGCGGGTGGATACGAATCCGCGCGATATGGCGCGTATCGCGGAGTCCCACGTTCACCCATGTCTTCCCCCCATCGGTGGATTTGTACACGCCGTCGCCGTGCGAGACGTTACCGCGCGGACAGGCCTCGCCCGTGCCGACATAGATGACGTTCGGATCCGAATCAGCGACAGCGATCGCGCCGATCGAACCGGTCTTGAAATAGCCATCGGAGATATTCCGCCAGGTCATGCCTCCGTCTTCGGTCTTCCAAACCCCACCTCCCGTCGCGCCCATGTAGAAGGTCATCGGTTGACTGGGTACTCCGGCGACGGCCGTCACGCGCCCGCCGCGAAACGGTCCGATCAAGCGCCACTGCAACGCTTGATAGAGCTTCGGATCATAGCGGACCGCGCGCTCCTGAGCTGTTCCCAACGCCGAGGGGGACAGGAGCGGCTGAATCCCTCCCACAAGGAGGGCACAACAAAGAAGCCCGAGAAACTTTCGACGAATCCTCATCGGCAAGATCAACATACCCCTCCTCCTTCAAGCGAAGACTCGCCTTTGGCCGGAGGGGATGATCCTCACAGGTGGACATCCCCCCCCGACTCACTTCTCCCTACTCCGGCCAATAGGCATACGCGAAGAGGATGTCTACAATAGACTGCTCGGCTTTGACAAGTCCGGCCACACGATCGTTGCCCTCGATCACCAAATACTCGTCAATGGCGTGCGCGCGACCGCCATGACCGAGTCCGCCCGAGCACGCGGGAAGATTGAGCGGTGGGCGCGTATATTGTGCCTGCGGGCTCGAGCCGGCCGAACGCGGCCAGATCGCGGGCTCAATCCCGTAATGTTTGTACACGGAGAGCACCGCTTGGACGACCGGCGCGCGAACGCTCGTGCGCGACCACTCATCGCCGCCACCGAGTTTCGTCATCTTGATGTCGCTGAAGCCGTGCTTATCGAGATGACGGCGAATGAGCGCGATCTGTTCATCAATCACCTGATTCGGGACGAGACGGCTATCAATTTTCACGGCGGCCTTCTCCGGCAGGATCGTCGCCGAGCCCGGACCCGTGTAGCCCGCCCAGATGCCGTTGATGTTAAGCGTCGTATCGAAGACGAGATGCCAGATCGCCTCGGCCGCCGACCAATCGTTCATCCATACCTTCACGTTCTCCCGCTCGGAGGCGAGCGCGCGCTCACCGAATCGCGCGATCAATGTGTTGACGAGCATCACTTCTTCCTCCGTCGGCGGGACGATGGCGTCGTAGTACCCCTCGATCAGAATCTTATTGCCCGTCTCGTCCACCATCGTCGAGAGGGCTTTCACCAAGCGCCAGACAGGACTGTCGAGAATCGCTTTGCGACTCGAATGAATGGGCATGCGCTGTGGTCCTCGCCCCCAGTACCGGCCGTGACATTCCAGCTCCACGTAGGCGATCCCCTTATTGCCCAGATACATGTTGACGAATCCCTCGCGATTCTGCGACGGACCGGCGCTCAAATGCGCCCGACATGTCTTGAGGCGGGAGATATACGGAGCGAGCACCTGATGGAAGTGGGGACTCCCCTGCTCCTCTTCCCCATCGCACGTGAACATGATGTTGACGGGCAGCTTCCCCTCGCAGGCGATGATCGCCTCGCACGCGTTCAGGAACATGCGGTTTGGTCCCTTGGAATTGATCGCCCCTCGCGCGATGATCACCTCGCCGAACGGATCCATCTTCACCCGATTGGCCGCCAGCGGTGGCGACGACCACTCCTTCTCGTCAAAGGGCTGCGTATCGTACATCATGTAGGTCGAGATCGTCTTCGGCGCGCCCGCATCGTACCAGGCCCAGACGCCCGGATATCCGTCCGTCTTGACCAGCTCCGCTTCTTTGCAGCCCAGCTCCTTGAACGACTCCCGCATCAGCTCGGCCATCTCCTGAATTCCCATGTTCCAACTGCTCACCGAAGGCTGCCGGAGATCGCGCTGGATTTTGGCGATGTGCTGTTCCTTGTGCTCCTCGATGTACTTGTGGATCTTCTTCACGCGCGGCGATTCGAGGATGTCCTCGATGAACCCGCGCGGCGCCTCCAAGAAATGGAAGAAGTCGGGTGCGACGAGCGCGCCCATCATCGCCCGACCGGTGAACTCCAGGAATTCCTTCCGCGTCATCTTCATCGTTTCCCCTCCTTTCCCTGACGAGGTCCTCGAGAAGAGAAAAATCGGCAGCGAGACCGACTCATCCCCTGTAAGACGCGGCGCTCGCTGCCATATCTGAGATCGCCCATATGGGCGCCATCGGTCGCCCGTGGCCGGGCGACCGATGAGTCCGTCTTTTCAGAACGAATATCGGAACGCCAAGCGGAAGACGCGCGGCCCCAGGATACGCGTCGGTTGTCCGAAGCGCGCCCCCGTCGTCGTCACGACCTCCAGCGGCGTGTTCGCATTGAGCACGTTGAAGAGGTCGAACATCGCATCAAGGCGATGCCGCTCGGCGATCCGGAAGCGTTTCATGAGGCGCACGTCCCAAATGTTCACGTTCGGCAAGCGCAGGCCGGAATCAAATCCCTCGGTCGCGACAGTGACGGTCCGCAGCCTCGGAAGCGTGGCGGCAAACGTTCGCCGATAAGGATCACCCCGTTGGTGCTTGAAGACGGTACTGAACTGGAAGCCCCAGGGCAACTCGTAAATCCCCTGCAGCTTGTAGAGCCATTCCCAGGTGTGACGCGCGCTGTTGAGCAGCGCATTCGGATTGGTCGGATACTGATCGTTGATCCCCTCGGTCCACCCGTTGAGCTTCTGGATCGTGTACCCAGTGAGCAGCATCCACCGCCGCGACATCCGCTTGAGGACCTCGATCTCGTAAGCCGCGAAGTTATTCTGATAAGCCGGATTCGTCGCGATGAGGAATCGCGGATTCGCCAGCCGCGCCGGATCATCAATATCGTAGAGCGTGATCTGACGATCGTCTGCCGTCCCAACCCGCCCATCGCGTCCGGGATCGGTCACCGTCACCGGCACATTGTAAGCCGAGAAGGGGGCGTGGAGCGGAAAGCTCGTCCACCGATTCTTCTCGAACTTCCGCACGAAGTTGAAGCGGACCGAGAGATCGCGCATGAGCTCGCGCTCGATCCCCGCCGTGAATTCATCCGTGTAGGGATGCTTGACATTCGGATCGAGCCTACGATTTTGTCCGCCCACGACGTCAATCAGCGTCAACTCATCGGGCGACCAATCGCGATCGCCGTTCCTGTCGTTCCAGGCGAATCGCTTGTAAGTGAGCGTCGAGGGATTCACCGCCGCCACGATGTCCGTGCTCGGATTGAAGTAATAACGCCCATAGCTCAGGCGGATCACGGTCTTCGTGTCGCCAAACAGGTCCCAGGCCAGACCCAAGCGCGGAGCAACGCTCGTCCAACTGAGCACGTCATCGTTTTTCGGGATCACGTATTCCTGTTGGAAGCGGCCCGCCGGCTGCTTCTGATCTCGCCAGAAATTGCGATAGCTATCCAGACGCATCCCGAGATTGAGCCGGAGATGTCGTCCCAACTCCCATCCGTCCTGCACGAAGAACGACGTCGTGTGCAGCCCGTGATGGAAGAACCACGGATAGTTGTACTGCCGGATCTCGACCGGGGTCGCCGTATCGCAGGAGAGGTTCGGGGCCACGCCCGTGCAGCCGCGGAACCAATAGACGACGTCGCGCGCATTGCCCGCCCAGACGCCGTATTCCGTTCGTCGTCGGGCTTCGAAAAGCCGCCAGATGCCGAACTTCAAGTTATGGCTCCCGCGCAGGAAATTATCCACGCGCCAGGAGAGATGACCTTGCCACTGCCAGCGTCGCTGCTCGTTCAGGAAGAACGCGCCTTCAGGCGGACCGATTTGAAAGAGCGAGTTGTTGAAGTCGCGGTAGCGCGGCCGATTGCTATACGGCCGTTGCGGCCAGTCGTAGCCCATGTGTCCGACGTTCACGTCCAGCAACACCTTCGGGGTGAGCGTGGAAACCCACTGGATCTTCCCAGCCCAAGACCAGGAGTCTTGATTGGCGACGGCATCAGGAGAGGTGAACCGATCCGGAGCCGGCGCGAGCCAATTCCGATAGGGTTGGATCTTGCGCCCGCCTTGTGCGAACCAGTGGATCGTATTCTTCGACGTGAGCTGATACGTCAGCTTGATCGTCTGATTCTGCAAGCGCGTGGGGAAGAAGTCCTTTTCTCCTTTCGGCGAGACCCATCCGAGCGCGCCAGCATGATTGCGCTGATCGCGCCAGGAAGCGAACCACCAGAGCTTATCACGAATGATCCGCCCGCCTACATTCGCGTTCCAGTCGTTGTAGAGCTTGATCTTCGCCGCGCGCGGGATGCCCATGTCCACAAGCGGGAGGACGGCCCCCGTGGGCAACTTGTAGCTCCGCCCTTTCACGTTATCGGAATTCCACCCCTCGCGCTCGTAGTCCACGTAGAGGTCGCCGTGAAATTCATTGGTCCCAGTCTTGATGACCGTGTTGATGAAAGTGCCGGGAACGGGAACCTCCGCGCTGTTCGAGGCCGCCACAATCTGCATCTCAGTGAACGCACCGTAGTCGTAGTAGAATCCGGCTGCCTCCGAACCTTCGGCCGTAATCACACCGTCAATGTTCGGCCAGTTCTGGCCTCGCGCGCCGTAGTTCCGATAGGCCGTCTGCGTCCCCGCCGTCGAGCCTCCAACATCATGCCGCCCGACCATCGTGACGCCCGGCGTCATCGCCAGCGTCACCCAGATGTCGCGCGCTGTCGGCAGTTCCTTCAGCAATCGCTCCGTATAGTTGACGCCCACCTGCGTCGTCGAGACGTCCAGGATCGGCGTCTCACCGACGACCGTCACGGTCTCCTCGATGGCCGCGACGTCAAGTTTCGCGTTGATGGTCGCTGTGAATCCCACGCGGACCTCGATGTCCGTGCGGATGAGCGTCCTGAACCCTTGCGCCTCGAACTTGAGCGTGTACATGCCCGGAGGCAAAGCCGTGAACGCATACGTGCCCAGTTCGCTCGTCGTCGTCACTCGCTCGCCCATCAGCACGGGACTCGTCAGCGTGACCTTCACGCCATGAATCGGATCGCCCTTCTCATCCGTGACGCGCCCATTGATATTCCCTGTGATCTCCTGAGCGAACACAAGGAGAGGCGACGCACTGAGGAGAAGAGCGAGCGTCAGACCCCACCACTTCCTCGCCATACTCTTCCTCCCTCCTTAGTTTGGTCGCAAGTGCGGCAAATTTATACCATAAGTCCCCACGCGAGGCAATATACTTTTACCGCACCGGCGTGCGTTTTCGCTGCGCTTGCCTGCGATCTCCATCGCGTTGACCCGCCGCTGCCTTTTCGGATACACTTCGGGCGCCGAATTATGTCGAACCGTCGGGATCGCCTCCGACATGCGCTGATGCTGAGCGTCCTGCTCTCGGGATTTTGCGGCCTCGTCTACGAAGTCGTCTGGATGCGCGCTCTCTCACTCGTGTTCGGGAACGCGCTCCTCTCCACGAGCTTCATCCTCGCCGTCTTCATGGGGGGATTGGCCATTGGCAGTTATGGATTCGGACGATGGGCGACGCTGCGGGCCCGTCCCTCGACGCTGCTTCGCGCGTATGCGCTTATGGAGTTAGGCATCGGGCTCTGGGCGCTCGCATTGTTGGGAAGTCGGTGGTGGCTCGAACCGTTGTTGATCTTCGGGCATCGCACTCTATCTCCGGCGCTCTTCACGACGGTGAAGGCGATCGCGAGCGCATTTCTTTTGCTTCCCCCAACCGCGCTCATGGGGGGGACATTCCCCGTACTCAGCGCGTTCTTCGGTCGCGGGCGCTTCGCGCAGCTTGGTCGTGAGATCGGTCGGCTCTATGCCATTAATACGTTCGGCGCAGCGGCGGGTAGTTTTAGCAGCGGCTTCCTCCTCATCCCCGCGCTGGGGCTCAGCCGAACGCAACTGCTCGCCGTCGCACTGAATATCCTCGTCGCCGCGATCGCCTTCGGATGTGCCCGCACTGTCTCCATCGAAGAACGCCATGAAGCGCTCCTCTCAATCGGATGCCGCCCCGATGGCGTCTTCGAGGGCACGCGGCAACGAGACGTTGCTTCGGAATCGTCACTGCTCCATTCTCCTTCCCTTCTGCTTGTCTTCTTCTTCTCCGGATTCGCCGCGCTCCTCTATGAGGTCGCTTATACGCGCGTCCTTGCTCTTTTACTCGGGCCGACCGTCTATGCATTCGGTCTGATGTTGACGATCTTCATCTTGGGGCTCGCGCTGGGGAGTCGTTTGCTCGCTCCGTGGAGCGATCGGTGGGGAGAGCGCGCCGACGGACGAGCGAAGCTCACGCGGCTCTTAGCGAGCCTCTACACCCTCCTGGGACTCTCGGTCACCGCGACCTTGCCGATCCTCAATCGCCTGCCGCTTGTGGTGAGCGAGATCGTGCAGATCCATGCCGAGCACTACGCTCGACTTCAGTTGATACAAGGGGCGATCATCGCCGGCCTCTTGCTCGTCCCCACGATGCTCTCGGGAGCCGCGTTCCCTGTGATCGTCAAGCTCTACCTTCGAGAAGAGCGCGCCATTGGTAGGGACACAGGAGGAGCTTTGGCTGCGAACACCATCGGAGCCGTTCTGGGCTCACTGCTGACTGGACTTCTGCTCATCCCCCATCTGGGGACAGAGCGCACGTTCTGGGTTGGCATCCTCATCAACGTGGGAATCAGCGCGGGGCTGTTGCTGTCGCTCTCGCCCCGAGCGAGCATTCGCCTAAGCCTTGTGGCAGGTCTCCTCGGCCTCTTCTTCCTGCTCTTTGCGCTCATCCCGCGATGGGACGTGGAACGACTCTCGGCCGGACTCTACAAATATGCGCCATACTATGCCGACGTGGATGTGGAGATCATCGCCCATCGTGGCGACCTGCTCTTCTACAAAGAGGGCGCCCTAGCCACAGTCGCCGTCCGCCGCGTGGGGGAGGAACATCAACTCTCGCTCGATGGAAAGGTAGACGCGAGCGATGGCGGAGCCGACATGTTCACGCAAAAATTGCTGGCGCACCTGCCACTTCTCCTGGCCGATCGCCCCCGACGGGCGTGTGTCATCGGCCTGGGGAGCGGAGTGACAGCGGGCGCCGCCCTGAAGCATCCGCTCGAGCGGGTGGACATCGTGGAGATCTCGCCCGAGGTCGTGCGCGCAGCTCGGTTCTTCGAGCATGTCAATGATCGAGTTCTCGACGATTCGCGCGCTCGCCTGATTCTCGGCGACGGACGGAACCATCTGCTGCTCGCCAAGGAATCGTACGACGTCATCATCTCCGAACCTTCGAATCCGTGGATGGCGGGCATGAGCGCGCTCTTCACCCGTGAATTCTTCCAATTGGCGCGAGCACGGTTGACCGACCGCGGGCTCCTCTGCCAATGGTTCCATAGCTACAACATGTCCCTGCGAGATCTGCAGACGCTGCTGCGGACGTTCCACGCGGTCTTCCCCCGCGCATCCCTCTGGATGCTCAACGAGAACGATCTGCTGCTGATCGGGGCGAAGGATCCCACTTTCGATCTCGATCTGACGCGTCTGGAGCAGAATTTCCATCGCGCGACGGTGCGGGAAGATCTCGAACGCCTCGGGATCTCGGATCTCTACGCCGTGCTCAGCCTCTATGTGATGCGCGACGATGACCTCGGTCGCTTCGCTCAGGGGGCACCGCTTCATACGGATGATCACCCCGTCTTGGAATTCTCCAGTCCACGGGCAATGCACGCGCAGACGAGCCGATCGAATCTTCAAGCGTTGCAGGGATTCCCCCGCGCGCTGCCACCGCCTCCGGCGATTCGAGCGATCTTACAGCGCGCGACCTGGGAGAGCTTTCAAAACAAAGGACGGATGTATGAGCGCGCCGAGAGCTTCTCGGAAGCGTTCAGCGAATACCGGCGCGCCATCGAGCGCTATCCTCGTGCGCGAGAAGCCCTGGAGGGACTGCTTCGCGTCGCCCGCACGCGCGAGCTGCGAGCCGAAGCGAAAGCGCTCTACGAGCAAGTGCTGAAAGACGATCCGCGCAATCTTGACGCACGGCTGGCGCTCGCGACGTGGTACGAAGAGGAGGGGCGCTATGATCAGTGTCTCGCCATCCTTCGGGAGGACGCTGAGAAGGCCCTGGCCCCAATCCCGAGATCGCGTGCAATGTCTGCTCGAACGGCGGCAGAAAGTTCCCGCCTCCTGGAGCGCTACGCGGCCTGCTTGGCCGGAGCCCGCGAAGTCGCGGCTCTCGAAGAGACATGCCAACGATGGCTACAGGCTGATCCTGGAAACGGGATCGCACTCTTTCACTTGGCCGCACTTCGATTCCAGCAGGGAGCGTTGGCCGATGCCCTCGCGCTCGCTCGGCGCAGCGTCGAGGCGAATCCTCAGCATTTCCAAGCACGCACGTTGGTGGCCATGATCACCGCCGAGATGGGCGAGACCACCCGAGCGCGCGCTCTCTTCGAAGAGATCACGCGCACTCATTCGAAGCAAGCGATGGCGTACTACAACTACGGGCTCTTTCTCCTGAACGCCGGGCAATTCCGCGACGCTCGCGAGCAATTTCAAAAGGCTCTGGATCGAGATCCTCTCCATGTGGAAAGCTACCTCGGCCTGGCGGAAGCCTTCTGGCGCAGCGGCCAAAAGCGCGAGGCGCGCACCTGGGCTCGTCGTGTCCTGCGATGGGACCCGCACAACCCCCTCGCGCGGGAGATCCTGTATGGACGGGCATGACGCCCCACACCCGTTCACCGAGCGACCTCCACCCCAAAAGGCCCAGCCCCGACATCGTCTGAACAGGGAGTGCGCTCATGGAGGGGATTTGTGAGGTCTCCCCTGGTCATGGCGTGCGCGTAATTTCGTCTCTTCGAATCCGGTGGATCTCCTGCGCGAACATCGAAGTGGCTCGATTTTGACAAGGGAGCCGAGATCGTCTATAAATTTTGCCCTTGAGATCTCCCTGGAGCGGAAAGGAGGCTGATGCACCATGGGAGCAGGAACGCGCGCACAGGAGTTACGCCAGCGCCGACATCGGAAGCTGAAGCGGCGGAAGCAACGCCTGCATGAGCTATTTCGGTTACTCGAGCAAGGGCGCACGCATGAAGAGCGCGTGAAGATCGCTCAGGAATTCTGGCAGAAGGTAAGCGGCACGCCGACGCCGCCTCGATGGGTGTCCTCCTTATCCACATGAGGTGGACGGCAGAAGTTGCTTCACGGATACCGGTGTCGTCGTGCTGAGAGCGATCTATGGCGCGTCTTCGAGGCGCAGTGTGAGACGTTTGATGACCATGGTCCCGTAGGCGCCCCGTGGAAGGATGAAGCGCAGCACGGCTTTCACGCGGCCTGGATATCGCTCATCCGGCGCCACATCGCGCAGCTCCAGCTCCTCCGGAAACAAGATCACATCGCGCGGAACGGCCTTCACGTAAGCCCGTCGCAGCTTCTTCAGCGCGAAGACTCGATCTGAAACGATCCCCGCGCGCTCCAAGACTGTCCGATAGGCGTGCTCCAGATACGGATCGGCGAGCGAGGCACGAGGCCCCGGCGTAGGGAGTTTCACCCCCCGCAAGTAGTCGAGCGCATCGCGGGAGAGCGTCAGGTAAAAGGCGTATCGCGTGACAACGCCGCGGACTTCCATAACCGACGATGCCCACGTCCGCACGATCTCGCGCACCATCTCGTTCCAGAGGAAGGACTGATAGGCCGAGAGGATCATGGCCAGCTCCTCGCGCGGGATAAGATTGACCGCTCCCACGTAGTCCCCCCGATGTCGTTGCAAGAACCGAAAGAGGCGACGCTCGGTCACCGTCTTCGCTCGTTCCAAGCATGCCTCCCACTGCCCCCAGTGTTCGAGGAAATAGCGCTTGCGCTCCTTCGCCATTCGCTTCTCTTCAGGATAGATGAGGGTGAGATAGATCCGCAGCGCCTCCTCCCACTGATCCTTCAGGAGCCGTTCGGCGATGAAGCCGCGCTTTCGATCATAGGAGCCGAAGCGCTGATCGTCGAAATAGTTCGGCAAGCCATAGTCCCGCACGGCGCGGAGATTACGCTCCAGGTGGACGACTTCTTCCGCGCGCATCGCCCGCAGAGTGATCCGGAATTCGTTGCCCCGAAGGAATTCGGGCGTCATCGGCTCATCCGTCCAACCCAGAGCCTGGAGCGAGAACGCAGGTTCAGTGAGCGAAAAGTCGCGCTCGTCGCGGATCGTGATGTATTGTGTCGTGAGGGCATGACGATCCTTCCGTCCCCCGTAGGAGAACGCTTCGTAGGGGAGGCCGAACCGCCGCGCCAGCCGTCGCAAGAGATCGGTCGTGTTCCATCCGGATTTCGTCAACCGATAGAGCCGATACCGCCCGCGCTCAGACGGTGTCAGATCGCAGATCTCCGCGACCTGAAAATCCTCCGGCATGACCTTGATCTTGTACGCGATCGGTCTCCCGTGGCGAACTTGCGCTTCGACCGCCGATTCCTCGGTGCTGGAGAGAGGTGTGCGATCCTCCGACATCGGTCTCGCTCAATCCAAAAAGGCGATGCGCTCAGCGCGCCCACGAGCGTCGAAGACGATCTCCAAGGCTTGTCGTTTTTGCTCCATCAACTCGGGCCAACGCTTCAGGAGAGCGCGCGCGACCGTTCGTCCGACAATCCCCAGATCCTCCCACCGCGGCTGGAATCTCAGATCGTACAGGATGACGCGTTGTCTCTCCTCTTCGTCGAGGCGCACGGCCAGCGGGAAGCGGGCGAACCACCGATAGCGTTTTCCGTGCGGTGTCGCCCACGCGCGCACGATGAACGGATCATCCGTGCGAAACGGCGAAGGATATGTGGCGATCGGTCCGAAATCAGCACTCGTCACGCGGATCGGAATGTCGTAGACGCGATCGGGAGTCATGACGATGCCCTTGCGACGGAGTGGTGAGAAGGCAACGGGAATTGCCCCGATCGTCGTCGCCGAGATCCCCTGCACTCTCGTCCACGCTTCCAACTGGCGAAGCGCCGTCATCTGCACGCCCGCGGCGAGTCCGATGTACCCCACAAGGAGCAGCGCAGCGATGCGATACTCCCATCCCGTCCCCCGTCTTCGCAACCTCTCGGGCCCGAGCGCGCGTCGCAGCAACCACGGCACGCTGAGGATCAGCCACACGTACGGATCAATGATGAACCAAAGGTCGAGGCTGAATCGCCGATCGGAGAACGGCTGCAGGATCATCGTCCCGTAGGACGTCACCAGGTCGAAGAAGATGTGGGAACCGATCCCGAGAACGCTCGCCAGATAGAAGGCCCAGAAGCCATAGGCCGCGCGCTCTGATGGGCTCGCGCGGCGCTCCACACCGTGCGGGAGCGTTGAACGCTCTCGCGCGCGTTTCAGAAGCCTGTGGGGAAGGCGGTAATAAGTGAGAGCTGCCAGTGGGAATCCCAATAGGACAGCTCCTAGAAGCGAATGGGTGAATCCGCGATGATTCTGCAACCCGGCCAACGGATCGCCCGCGCCGTAGAGGATGTCCACATCCGGCAGGACGCTGCAAATGGTCGCGAGCACGATGAGATCGCGTCCACGCCGCTCAGGTACAATGGCCTTCGCGAAAAGCCGCGTGATCAATCCGTGCGTGATCGTGTCCATCTCAGCCCTTCAAACGTACCGAATCTTCGTCGCAGCGAGCAATCGCCGGAGTTCTCGAAAGCCTCACCCCTCGCACGTCCGACGCAGGAGCCGCTCGATCGCACCCACGTGTTCCATCTACGACCACCAACCCAGCATCTTCCACCATGCGGATCCGATTCCGAACCAGATCGCGAGATTGATCCACGAAGCGATCAGTCCGAGCCGCCACCACGTCGTCTGTGCGACATATCCGGCGCCGAAATAGATGGGCGCGGGCGTCGTCCCATAGTGCGTGAGTCCGGCCATCAAGTTCGAGAGATACGCGAGCGTGTGTACGGCCAGAGGCGCTGGCGCTCCGGCTGCGAGCACGACGATGAGGAATGGAATGTACATCGCCGTGGCATGCGCCGTGATACTCGCGAATCCGTAGTGCGCGTAGAAGTAGACGAGCGCGAGCACAAGCAGCGCCCCCCACCAGTTCCATCCCTCCGTCACGGCCGCCGCTGCCTCGGCGAAGCGCCGCGTGAGATCGGTTTCGCCGAGTGCTCCCCCCATGCGCACAAGCCCACCATACCAGAGGAACACGTCCCAAGCACCACGTTCGGAGATCACATCCTCCCACGTCAGTACGCCGCCGAGCAGCAATAGCGCGATCCCCAAAAGCGCGATCACAGCATAATGCAGCCCATGCCAACTCATCGTCATCCACAAGGACGCCACGATCAAGAAGACCGCCAGCATCATTTTCTCTTGGCGCGACATCGGCCCCAGGCGCTTCAATTCGGCCTCGGCCAAGGCCGCCGCCTCGGGAGTGCGCCGCTGCTCCGGTGGAAACAACCGGTAAAGGAGCAAGGGGATGAGGAGGAACGAGAGCGCGCCCGGCACGAGCGCGCCAAGTGCCCATCGCGCGTAGGTGAGCGAGACTCCCGCCACCTGCTCGGCGAACTTCGCGATCAAGGGATTCGACGCTTGCCCCGTCAGGAACATCGCGCACACGATGACCTCGCACTGATACACGAGGACCATGAGGAATGCGCCCAACCGACGCGCTGAATCCCCAGGCTGCGAATTATATGCTTCGGCCAAGCTTCGGGCGATGGGGAAGAGGATTCCCCCGGCGCGCGCGCCATTTGAGGGAATGATCGTCGCCAGCACCAGGTCCGTCGTTGCCAGCGCATATCCGAGACCGAGCGAATGACGCCCCACGGCGCGGATGAAGAGGAACGCGATGCGCCGTCCCAATCCAGTCTTAATCATCCCGCGCGCGAAGAAGAAGGCAGCGAGCACCAGCCAGACGATCGGGTCCGCATATCCTGAGAGCGCTTCGTTCACGGGCATCGTCCCCGTCACAGCAAGCGCCAGCACGCCCAGGAGCACCATCGCTCCTCCAGGCACCGGCTGCACGATCAAGCCCACGATCGTCGCCGCGAAGATCGCCAGCAGATTCCAGGACGCGCGCGCGACGCCTTCGGGAACGGGCGCCAATGCGATCCCAAGGCCCGTCAAAAAGACGATCCCCCAACGCCTCAACGCCGGGGAGGATCCGCGATGTGTGAGGACTGACACGTTCCTGATTCCGCCCACCACACGACCGAGATGAGATCACCACCGAGAAGGTCCGGAGTCTCACCCTCCCAGCCAGAATTCCGACGCGAATATCATCCGGCCAGCTTCACCTTCTTCTGCATCTCGTACATCTCGAGGATTTCGCGAACGGTGTTCGCATCTTCGGGCCTCTTGTCCTCCCGAATCCAACCGACGACGCGCGGGAAGCGCAGGGCATAGCCCGGTTCCTCCCCTCGCTTGCCGCAGGTATGCACTGGCGACTTCGTGATCTCGTCCGCCAGCACCGTCACGACATAGCGAGGTTCGACCCACACATCGGGCTCAATGAGCGAATCCACGCGCGCGGGCCGATGTGCCACGCGATGATCATCCAGCAACTTCCGAATGCGCTCCCATTCCTCTTCGCTCAATCCGCTTCCGATCTTGGCGATCGTCTTGAACGTATCGCTCTCCTCATCGTACACGGCGCCGAGCAAGGCCCCGATGCCGAAGCGCGCCCGCGCCCCGCGACCATAGAAATATCCGACCAAGACAACGTCAATCGTATCGCTCAGCTCGCCTTTGTACGAGCGCTTGAGCTTGATCCAATGAAAGCCCCGGGCGCCGGCTTGATACGGCGCATCGAGCCGCTTGGCAACAATTCCCTCCAATCCGCGCTCGATGCTTTGCTCGAAGAACCGCTCCACGGCCTTGGGATCAGCGGTGATGATCATCTCGGCGAGTTTCAACCGATCGCCCGGACGAATCACCCGCTCCAATGTCTGTCGCCGCTTCTCATAAGGCTCGGGTGTGTAATCCATGCCGTCGCAATAGAGCAGATCGAAGGCGTAGAGGACCAGCGGATACTCGCGCGCCATCTCCTCGACCCCATGCTTGCGCTTGCGTTGGACGGTGACCTGGAAGGGATAGATCTCACCCGTCTCCTCGTTCACGGCCACGGCTTCACCCTCGAAGATCGCCTCGCGCGCGGTGATCTGTCGTCGCACCCCCTCGACGATATCCGGGAACATCGGCGTCGTGCGTTCGAGATTGCGGGAGAAGATCTCGACCGCATCCCCTTGTTTGTGCACCTGACAGCGGAACCCATCAATCTTCACCTCGACGGCGCAGCGTCCGAGCCGCCGGATGATCTCCTCGGCCGTCGGCAAGCGCTCGGCCAAGGCCATGCGAATTGGATGCCCGACGCGAACTCGAAAGGCGCGAATCCCCTCCAGGCCGCGCTCCCGAAGCGTCCGCGCCACCAGTCCCAGATCCGAACAAAGGTTGTACGCGCGCTCCAGATCTGGCCTCAAACTCCGATCGCCCGCTACCGCTTTTGAGAGCGCATCCAGGATCGTAGGATCGCCAATCCCCAAGCGCAAGCGTCCCATGACAAACCGCGCGATGTAACGCGCTTCTTTTGGCCCCACCTCCGCGAGCAATGCGCTGAGCCCCTGCACCTTGCGTTCGACGCTCCCCTCGCCGCTTTGCTCGGCAATCTCCATCAGCCGCGCATAGACGGAGGCGACGGTGAGCTTGCCGCGCGCAGGCGCTTCTTTCAATCGCTCGACGACCAGCCCCGGATCGCCCAGCTTCTTGTAGAGCGTCAGGACGCGCGATTCGTCAACGCCGGTGGCTTTCGCAATGGCTCGCAATACGAGCTTCTCGGCCATCCCGATCTCAAGGCCCCGGAAGGGAGGGGCCAGCTGCTCCTCCAGCAGATAAACGACTGGAGCGATCTCCTCAGCCCCCACCTCGCGAAACAGCTCGCTCAAGATGTCGAACATCTCCAGCCGCTTGGTCGTCCCTTCCAGACGCTCGAAATACTCCACCAGGGTAGCGAACTTCATATCCCCTCCTCATCGCCCACCACGGGAATCACTCGCGAGGCGGGCCCAGAGTGGCGATCAGATCGCCTGGCGTCACTTCACGCGCTCGATGATCACCTTCTGGATGAGCACCGGATTGATCGGCTTGTCCGTCGCGTCGCGCGGGACGTTGGCGATGCGCCGCGCCACATCTAATCCTTCGACGACCTCGCCGAAGATCGTATGCTTGCCATTCAAATGCGGTGCCGGCGCCACCGTGATGAAGAATTGACTCCCATTCGTATTGGGCCCGCGATTGGCCATCGCCAGGCGTCCCGGCTTGTCGAATTTCAGGTTCGGACGAATCTCGTCCTCGAACGTATAGCCCGGCGTATAGCGTCCGGTCGCCGTCGGATCCCCCGACTGAATGATGAAGTTCGGGATGACGCGATGGAACATCAGGCCATCGTAAAATCGCTTCTTGATCTTCCGCCCCGTGCGCGGCGACAGGTGTTCTTTAGTCCCCTCGGCTAAGCCGACGAAGTTGGCGACGGTCTTCGGCGTCTCCTGCTCGAAGAGCCGACATACGATCCGCCCCATGCTCGTCTCGAAGATGGCATATAGGCCCGGAGCGCGACGCGCCGGCGCAGAAGGCCGCTGCTGGCCCCAGACTCCGGAGACGAGCACGAGCGCCAGCGCAAAACTCATCATTCCCCAACTAGAGACACACATTCTCCTCATGACCCATCCTCCCCATGTCGAGAGGCGAGCGAGGGCGGAAGGCCGCGCAGTCGCGCACACATCTGCTCAATCGGCCAGACGGTCATTGGAACCGCAATCCTTCGACCACGATCTCGAACCGCGCTAGGTCCGCCTTCGGCGGGACATTGTCCACGTTGACCTGAATGATCATGGATTCGTTCGGCCCCAAGCTCGGTCGGCGACGCGGAATAGGGAAGGCCGTGCGTTCAGCCACAGGCCGATCCTCCAGATCGTAGACAATCGCCCGAACCTGCACGCCCGTGAGCGTGCGCGTGCCCCGATTGGTGAGCCGCCCGTAAACGACGACTTGCTTTTGCCCGATGAGGTTTTGCGCCTGAGTCGCCTCTTGATCCTCCACTGTCACGAAGCGGCGATACGCCTCGAACTCCGGCGAACCCGCTGAGACGAATCCCGTCAGCGCCGTTCCTGCCACCCCACCCGGTCCCGATGTCGTGCGCCGCGCGCTCCAATAGAGGAGAAGCCCCGCAATGAGAGCGAACCCCGCAAGGGTGAGCACCAGGATCCTCCATTGCCTCCGCCGTTGCTCGCGCTCCTCGTGCTCCAAAGGTGGTGTGAACATATCCCCCCTCACGATGGTCTCCTTACACTTATACCGCTTCGGCCTGGAGAGGACAAGGGCGAAGGTCTCACTCGCGCGACCTCAAGGTTCGCGCGTCATCGGAGACACGATCGGGGCTCAAAATCCCCAAGGGGAGGGATGCTCGACGCCCAGCATTCGCAGATATGCCACGATCTGCCCGCGATGATGCGCCTCGTGCTCGCAAAGGCCGAGGATCACATCGTAGAGCGTCACGCGACCCGCCAGTCCATTCATCGAGCGCGCCAAATCCTCATCCGTGAGCGTCGCGAGCAGCTCCAGCGTCTGCTGATGCGTCACCTCAAGGAGCGTCAGCTCGGCCATGAGATTCTCCACCGGACCGGTGGCTTCGATCAGATCCAGATCGCGGCGCACGGCCAGCAATTGCTTCAAATCCCAATGCCCTTTCACGACCTCTTGCCACATCATCTCGGATTGGGCAAGATGCCGCACAAGCTGCCCGAGCGTGAGCATTCCCTCGGCCGGCCGCCAATTCACCCGATCCCGCGGGATATGGCGAAGCACCGCGAGCGTTCGCGCGCGAACGCTCTGCACATGAGCCCGAAGGCGTTCCGCAGTTCGCATCGTCGTCCCCGCTCTCGCTGAATCCGGCCACATCGGATTCGCTCCCCTCACGATTCGTCTTGAAACCGCGTGGGCACACGCGCGGCGCAAGCGAGCAGCTCGCGAGCCGCCTGCATGTAGCGCAACAGCAGCGAGAGATCCCCTCGGACCTTCAGCCTCCCCATCCAGATCGCCCGCACCGGATCGAGCTGCCCGCGCAAGATCTGCTTCCAATCCTCATACTCAGCGGAGATGAGAAACGGCGCGCGCTCCCCTTCCGCTGGAGAGACCAACTCCGCCGCGCGGCACTCCCCTCGATGCAGATCGAGCCAAAGATACGTCTTCTCTTCTCCCGCACGAACGACGAACCCGATCGGCCCGGCTTCCCAATCCGCGGCCGCCTCCCGATATGCGGGACTCGCGTTGATGGCTTCGCGGAGAGCCTGTGCCCATTCGGCACTCGGAAAAGGGATCGTCATAGGACACGCTCGCAATCGTCTCGAACCACTTCGTTCATACCCCCTCACTGAGGCGGGGGGACCGGCAGATTCAACTTCTCCCAGAAATTCCCGGCGATCGCGCTCCCCACTCGATTGAAGAGATACAGCGATCCGGCGAACGTCAGCGGGATGAGCAACGCGACGATCACGCTCAAATCCACCTTTCCGGACAAGCGCTGGAGCCAAGCTGGCCCCTGCTCGATCCGTCGTCGCAGCAGCTCCCCGAGCGCAAGCCGTCGCCGAATCTCATACGCGCAGATGAGCACGCTCGCGATCGCCGCCGCCGCACCTAATCCCCGAATCGGAAAGCGCTTGCTCATGAGATCGGCGCGAATCAATTCGGCCAGCTCCTGGACATCTTGCGTCGGCGGCACGCGCACATCCATGATGAGGGCCACGTAGATGAGGCTGATCGCCAGCAAGAGGACGAAGGGCAGAAGCGAGGCCGCTACGATCGCATACAGGCTGCGCACTCGCGCCTTGATGTCGATCAGATAGAGCCAGCAGTAGATGAACGTCATGCCGAGCGGCACGACCGCCACCATGAAGAACGACTGGAAGAGGAAGAACATGAGGACGGTCATCGCGAAGAGGCCGCGCCATTCCGGCGGGAACAAACCGATGTACCGATACGCCACCGCAAGCTGCACCATCAAGACGCTGAGGAAATACGCGAGGACCAGCACATGGTACCTTTTCAGCGGTCCCGCTTCCGCCGGCGTCTCTACGACATTCATCCCTCTCGCACTCCTTTCCCGCAATCTTCCCCGAAAACGCGCGTGAGTATATCGGTCCCCCTCATTTGCTGTCAAGGAGACGCTACTCCCCTTCGACGCAAGGGGTCCACGATATCTCCTGGAAAAGGACGCGCCGATGCGCACATTTCGTTTCACCGGACGCGGCGCCATGACGGCGTCCTGACGGCCGCAGGCCCTGCGAGGCTTGCGCGCATCTCCTTCAAAATCCATCCCCGTTCGTCGAAGGTGACGCGCACGGGAGGGCGCTTCAGAGCGAACGTGAACTCCTCCTCCCGCGCGCGGTTCCACACGCGCTTCACTTCGGACGTCCCGTCCGCGTAGTAAAGGGTGAACTCCACGGGCATGATGTAAATTGGGGGGAGCGTCGGATTCCGCCGCGCGATCAGATGGGTCTGCCGCTGCTGCAGCCGGAGACGCAACTGATAGCTCTCGCTCTCGGGATGGACCGACCAACTGAACGCATAGATCGGACGCATGGGGGTATAGACCCACTGCTCGAAGAACCATTCGAGCGATTCGCCATAGAATTCTGAGAAGACGCGCTCGAGGTCATTGGTGCTCGCGTTCGCATAGGCGAAACGCCGCCCATATTCCCGCAGCGCGGCGAAGAAGCGATCGTCGCCAAGAAGATACCGAAGCATGTGCAGCACCCACGCCCCCTTCGTGTAAATGGCCGGGATGTCATCGAAGGGATCCGTCGCGTCCTCAGCGTATACGGTCCCTCGCAACCGCCCCGCTGCGAGTCCATCATCCCGTTGGCGAAGAAGCTGACCGGGATCGGCTCCATACATGTGCTCGCGAAAGAGGACCTCGCTGTAGGTGGCGAAACCTTCGCTCAGCCAAATATCGTGCCACGTGCGGGGCGTCACCATGTTCCCCCACCACTGATGGGCGGCCTCATGCACGATCGTATCCACATGGGTGAGAACGGACGATCCGATGCTTGTCATCGTCTGATGCTCCATGGCGCCGCTCCACGGGAATTCGGCCATACCATACTTCTCGGCGAGGAAGGGATACTCGCCGAACAGTTCGGCGAACACGCGCAGCGCCTCACGAGTGATGGGGAAGGCGCGCCGCGCGCGATCCAAGTGCTCCGGATAGACGTAGTAGACGAGCGGCATCATCGTGCCGTCGCGCGCTCGATAAACGTCCGAAAATTGCACGAAGTTCGTGGCCGCGATCGAGATGAGGTAAGTCGCAATTGGATACCGCTCTCGCCATACATACGTGCGCCATCCATCGGGATGCAGACGCACATCCTCGAGGAGTCCGTTGGAGGCGACGAGATATCCGGGGGGGACGGTCACTTCGATATCGGCTGTCGCTTTGTCCGCGGGATCGTCCACACATGGCCACCACGCAGGCGCACCATTCGGCTGACTCAACGTCGCGACGACGGGGAAGCCGGCATGCTCGCTGAAGAACATCCCGCTCGGCAGCCGTCCAAGCAGCGCCGGCCGCCCGACGTATTCGATGGTGAGCGTGAATGTCTGCCCGCGGGCGAGCGGAATCGGCACTCGCACCCGATCGTCCGCGTGAGTGAAAGCGATCGGCGCGCCCTCCCACAATACGCGAGTGACCGTAAGCGCAGTGAGAAGGTCAACCCGAAGGCTCTCAACCGAAGCTGTCGTCCGACCACGAAGTGTCACGCGCCCCTGGATTCGGCGCGCTTCGGGAAACAGCGTGATCTGCAGCACGTAATGCTCGACATCAAGCGGCTGCGGCTCAACAGCGCGGCGAGCGGAGATCGCTCCCTCCACTCGTCCGCGCCATTTCTCAGCCTCCGAGGAGCGCCAGATCGTGCCGGAAGAGAGCGTTGGCGCTCCCAGCGAGAGCCCGAGCACAAGGAGCAGCCCCGCGCGAGAGTTCGCGCGAGCGAATCGAGAGCCGATCCGGAGGAGTCGGTGAAGCCACATGCTGATGACGCCCTCGGAATCATCGTGAGGCCGTCCGAATCCAGAACGGGATGTAAAGCGGCCGCGGCGTCGTCTGCCCACCATCGGAGACGAGCACAAACCCCTCACTGTCAATCCGGCTCGAGATCGAGCCCGCGTCAATAGTGAGCTTGAGGGTGAACGTCCCCGTACCACCAGCCGGCACCGTGAGCTGCGCCGGCGAGATATCCACCTTCAGGAACGATGGCGCCGGAGGGGAGAGCGCCGCTCGAAGCGTATAGACGGCCGCTGACCGGGAACGATTCTTGATCGTGAATTCCCGGATGAGTGTCGAAGGCGTGCCGACGATGACTGACCCGAAGCTATGGCTCGGAGGATCCACGAGCGCGAGCACGCGCCGCGCGGCGTCCAGATCCACGAGCCCCGCGCCCCGATCCATGATGCGCGCGAGTCCAACCTCGTTGGGGCCGGTCGGACGCGCGGCCGTCGTCATCAAGGCCGCTTTGATCTCAGCCGGCGACCAGTCGGGACGAAGCTGACGCAGCAGCGCCGCCGCTCCAGCGACGCGCGGCGCAGCGAAGCTCGTGCCGGAGGTGAAGACAAATCCGCTCGGATCATAAAGCGTCGTTTGAAGCGATCCCGGATCCGGACGGGGGAACCGATTCTCGCCACGCGGATCGTCGTCTTGAGCCGGTCCGTAACTGCCTCCGCCAATGGTCACCACATCGGGCTTGATCAACAGCAGGCGCGTCGGCGTCGGCCCGCGCGAGCTGAGATCGAGCAAAACATTGGGCTGACGCTCGAAGACAAGTGGCTCGCTCGCCGGCGTCAGAGCGATGATCGTCTCCCGACCGTTGGTCGCATTCGTCGCCACAAGGTTCTTCAACGCGAGCCCACTCGAACGCGGCAGAAAGAGGGTGGGCAGAAATTGCCCAGCCAAGGGAATGGCATCAATCACGTCGCCGGCTTCCTGATTGTTGTAGATGATGAGCGCCGTCGCGCCGCTCATCCAGGCGTTGAAGGCCTTCGTGAGGATCAAGCAATTGCCGCGCTGAACCAGAAGCGCGCGATCGCGAACGAGTGCCGAGGGAAGGGGGTTGCAGCCATATCCCCCTCCATCCAATCGTCCGTTATCGAGCAAATCGGCATCCACGATCGGCGTCACCAGCGATTCCGGGAACCGATTGGCGCGCACGCCGACGACCCGGAGCCCAGGCGCTGGGGCCTCCGGCGAAGTCACCTGAACGACGCGAAGCTGGCCCGGCGTGAAGCCATCGTGCGCATTGGTCACCGCGCCGACGGTGATCGCGCTCGGAGCCGTCCCCGGCGAGGTGATCGTCGCGCGATCCGGCCCGAAATTGCCCGCCGCGACGCATACGACGACGCCAGCCGCAACAGCATTCTCGACGGCCTCAACCTGTGGATCAGGCTCTTCCTGAGGGCCAAGCGAGATGCTGCCGAAGCTGATATTGATGACGTCCATCCCATCGGCGACAGCCTCCTCAATGGCCTTGACGACGTTATCCGTCGCCGCATTGGGCGCGAAGACGCGATAGCTCCCAATGAACGCCTTGGGCGCAACGCCGCTCAAGACGACCGGACGTGCTCCGGGCCGACCTCGCAAGTCTACGAAATTACCAGCCGCGACTCCGGCCACATGCGTCCCATGTCCGACGAGATCCTGAGCCGTGAAGTGCCCCGGATTGAGATTCCTGTCGTTGAGATCCTTGAGCGAAGGGATCACCTTAGCCACGATCACCTTACTATTGGCCAACGTGAGATCCCCCTTGGGGAACCCGGGGGGAGGCACAAGTGTCGGATCCTGAAACATGGGATTGCTGAAATCCACCCCGCTGTCAATGATCCCGATCTTGAGCCCGCGCCCAGCGTTCTCCGCGCCCCCCACGGCTTCCCAAAGCCCTGGAACCCCCATGAGCGGATTGCTCACGTCTAATGGGGCGGGAGCTGCCGGTCCCACGAACAATTGATTCAATCGAACCGGCGCCAAACGGGCGACCTCCGGCCAACGAGCGATTTCTTCCGCTCGCTCCTCAGGGATCAATACCGCCAGACCATTCAGGACGATTCGGTACGCGTATACCCACTCCGCCTCCGGCACGCGTTGCTGAAGCCTCTGTACGAAGACGTCCTGTCGAGCTTCGAGATAGCTCAAGTAGTTCGCCGAAGCTGGAGATTCCAAATTCAACTTGCCCTGGCGCCGATTCTGCGGCGCGACGCGCAAGCTCGTCGCTGCCAACCCGCGAATCCCCCCCTCATATCGAGCAAGCGGAGGTTCTTTGAAGATGAGGATGTAGGCCTTCTTCCCCTCGACGGAGATCGTCTCTGGAAGTGCTTGAGCCCGTGGAGACGGGCGTCCTCGGAGCGATGCCCCCCACAACGGATTCAACACCATCAGGATTCCCACGAGCAACCACACGATCCCTCTCCTCGACCGCATAGGCTCCTCCTCTGTGTTCGCTCTCGATCATGCGCCCCTAGTCTAGGCCAAAGACCGCGCGTCGTAAAGAGAAAGTCTTTTGAACCGGCGTGTGCGCTAGAGGAAATGCTCGACGCCCACAAGAGCCCTTTTCACGAAGCCCGCGGATCGTATACAGTGTTCCCGATGCTCTCGGGAAGCGAGCGAGATCAGAAGGGAGGCCGATTCGAAGATCTGCGGGCGTTCCTGGCCTTCTTGGAACGGCGCGGCCAACTCGTCCGCGTTCGCGCGGAAGTGGATCCGGTTCTCGAAGTCACCGAGATCGTCCAACGCGTCATTCGGGAGAACGGTCCGGCGCTTCTTTTCGAGCGCCCGAAAGGCGCCGCCTTCCCGCTGGTCATCAATCTGTTCGGGACACCCGAACGCGTCCAGTGGGCACTCGGTCGCCATCCGGCTGAGATCGGTCATGATCTCATTTGCGCTCTCGAGCGATTGAATCCGCCGACGCTTGGTGGGCTGTGGCGCTCTCGCGCAGTGCTGTGGCGTGCCCTCAACATGCGTCCCAAGCGAGTTTGGCGCGCCCCCGTACAGGAGGTCGTCGAAGAACCCGATCTCGAGAAGCTGCCGATCCTGAAATGTTGGCCGGAGGACGGAGGCCGATTTATCACCTTCGGACTCGTGCTCACGGAGCATCCGAAGACGCATCGGCGGAATCTGGGCCTATATCGCCTGCATGTCTTCGGACGCGATCGAACGGGGATGCACTGGCAAAGCCTCAAGGGCGGACGCGCCCATTACGACGAGGCCGAACGCGAAGGGCGTCCGCTACCGGCGGCGGTGATCCTGGGCGGAGACCCCGTGCTGATGCTCTCCGCGATCTTGCCCCTGCCGGAAGATTTCGACGAGATCGCCTTCGCCGGATTCCTGCGCGGACGGCCAGTTCCCTTAGTCCGAGCCCACACGATCCCGCTGCTCGTTCCTGCCAATGCCGAGTTCATCCTGGAAGGCGTTGTCCCCCCCTATGAACGCCAGATGGAAGGGCCTTTTGGCGATCACTTCGGCCACTATTCTGATGCGGCCGAATTCCCCGTCTTTCACATCCATCGGATCACGCGCCGCCGAAGGGCCATCTATCCCGCTACCGTCGTGGGCAAACCACCGCAGGAGGACAAGTATCTCGGCATCGCATCCACGGAGGTCATCGGCCCTCTGGCGCGGCTCACCAATCCCAATGTCGTAGACCTATGGGCGTTCCCGGGAGCGGGCTTTCATAATCTGCTCGGAGTCGCCCTTCGGGAGCGCCATCCGAAGGAAGCGCTCAAGACGGCCTTCGCGCTGCTGGGATTGGGACAATTGGCGCTCACGAAAGTGATGGTCTTGGTGCGCGAGGATGTGAACTGTCGGAGCTTTCGGGCGCTGCTTCGCGAGTTGTGGTTCCGTTTCAATCCCGAGCGACATTTGCTGCTTTTGCCGACGGCGCCACTGGACACGCTCGACTTCACCTCTTTCGTTCCGCACGTCGGGAGCAAACTCATCCTCGACGCCACCGGTGAGCGCATCGAATCGAATCCGCCGCCCACTGACGTCGCTGATCCGCGCGCGCTCGACCGGCGCATCCTCGCTTCTCGTTTGCTCGAGGGAGGAATGCTGGTGCTCACCATCGAACGCGAAGCGCGCGCCGTGCTCGCGGATCTCGTGCGCGCCCCAACGCTCGGCCCGATCAAGATCCTCGTGGCCGTTAGTCCCGATGTGCGCCTCGACGACGAGGAAAACCTGCTCTGGGGAATCTTCACGCGCTTCGATCCCGCGCGCGATATGATCGCGGAAGACATGCGCTTTGTTGGCGCTCGGCCGGTCTATCGCGGACGGCTGGCCATTGATGCGACGTGGAAGGAGGGGTATCCCCGCCCCTTGGAAATGAGCGAGGAGATCGTACGGCTGGTGGATCGTCGCTGGTCCGAGTATTTCCCGAAGGCGTGAGCCACCCCCGTGCGGACGTCCACGCCCCTCTCGGACTGAGCCCTCACTGGTTCACCGCGTGATCGTCGGCTGCAGCGCTGCCGCCCGCTCCTTCGGAAGGGCCAAATACCCGATGATGCGATCGGGCTTCACTTCATTGACGACCAACTCGTAGGGCGCGACTCCTCGCTCCGCACGAAATTGAATGGGGGTGTTGATGAGATTATCCTTGCGCTCCACTTGCCGGTCGCCGACATACAGGGCGATGTTGAACTTCTGCCTTTTGACATCGGTCTTGGTCAACCGAATTCGAACATCGGCGACCTGCTGCCATCCGCCTTTCTTCGTGATGTCGAACTCGAAATATTCCCGCTCGCCGCGCCGACGCAATTCCGCCAATTCCTCGCGATTGCGCGCGATGAGCGTTCCGTATTCGCTCAGCTTGAGTTGAATCCCACCGATCTCCCGTTTCGCCTTCTCAATCTCCTCTCGCGTAGCCGAGACATCGCTCTTCACGGTCGTGATCTCGCCGGTGATGGCGCCGATTCGCCGTGCTTGTTCCTCTTGTAGCGCCGAAAGCTGTGCGGCTTCTGCCTTTCGCGCCAACTCCGCTTGAAGCGCGGCGACCCGTTGCTCCTGCTCTCGCTTGATCTCCACCGCCAGCGCTCGCGCCCGCTGCAGTTCTTTCTCCGTGATGCCAATATGCTCAGCGGTGACCGC
Organism: Blastocatellia bacterium; assembly: GCA_025055075.1. Taxonomy (NCBI): domain Bacteria; kingdom Pseudomonadati; phylum Acidobacteriota; class Blastocatellia; species Blastocatellia bacterium. The sequence goes on along the minus strand of JANWYV010000015.1, from coordinate 23,792 downwards.
CAACTGCGCCTTCAGATTCGCATAGCGAGCGTCGGCATCGTCCAATCGCTTGAGCGCGACTTGCAGATCTCGCTGGGTCGCATCCAAATCGGCGCGCAATTGGCGCGCCGTCGCTCTCAGGTCGTAGATCAGATACAGCATGGCGATCACCACGATCATCAGCAGGGACACTCCCGCAAGGAGAGGCCAAAGACGATGCCCACCACCTTGGGTCCCCTCATCTCTGTGAGGATCAGAGAGCGGTTTCCCGAGAAGCAACTCGTCCAGCGTCTTTCGCGCCATATTCCCCCCTTCCGAATAAGTTCCCCCTCCGAGCCCGATTGGATGAATCTCCGACCGAGCGCGTTGCCCCTCGGAGGAGCTTCTCAGTTTACCACCCCAGCCCGGCGAAAGCGAAGGACGAACGGCGATTGCTTCCCCTCCTCCGGCTGTGCTACAAAAGGTGTCGAGCGGAAACCCTCAACGTGGAGGGAACCTATGGTCAACGCGGACCTCGAACGCGAATTGCTTCGCCTTGAGGAAGAGCAAGCCGCCGCCTTCAACCGCCGAGACGTCGTCGCCGCGCTCGCAAGCTTCTCCCCCGAAATCGTGGGCTTCTCCTCAACACGGCACGAGCGCGTGAAAGGACTGGAGGCCTTACGCGAGACGTTCGAGTACTATCTCCGACAAGCGGAGCGAGTCGAGTACCAGATCTCGGAACCGCTCATTCAGCAGTTCGGCGAGACGGCGATCGTGAGCTTCTATTGGACGGTCGTGTTGAGCGACGGCACTCATCGCCGTGAGATCCATGGACGCGGGACACACGTCTTTCACCGAGAGAACGGTCAATGGCGAATCGTGCACGAACACTTCTCTCGCGCGCATCATCGGCCAGAGCGGGAGACATGAGGGCACCAGCGCGCTCGCGCGAGGCTAGAACTGCTTGCGGCTATCGAGGAGCACGGTGACGGGACCGGCGTTCACCAACTCGACGTCCATCATCTCCTGGAAGACGCCGGTCTCCACGCGCGGGCCATACTGGCGGGCCTTCGCGATGAAATACTCATAGAGCGCGCGCGCTCGATCGGGTGGCGCCGCTTCGGAATACGAAGGGCGTCGCCCTCGGCGACAATCGCCGTAGAGGGTGAACTGAGAAACGACGAGCATATCTCCCCCGATTTCCAGCAGCGAACGGTTCATCTTCCCCGCCTCGTCTTCGAAGACGCGCAGGTGAACGATCTTCTCGGCGAGATACTCGGCATCCGCTTCCGTATCCTCTCGCCCGACGCCGAGCAAGACGAGTAGACCACGTCCGATCTCTCCGACCGTGCGATCGCCCACGCGCACGCGCGCCGAAGCGACCCGTTGCACGACCGCTCGCATGGTGCGTCCTCAGGGGAGGCAACGAAGTGGTGAGCTCATTCGTAGCGCAGCGCCTCGATCGGATCAAGCGAGGCGGCCTTATGCGCTGGGTAATAGCCGAAGAAGATGCCCACGGCCGCCGCGAAACTGAAGGAGATGATCATCGAGAGCGGAGAGACGAGCGTCGGCCAACCGAGCACCCGGGAGATGCCCACCGATAACCCCACCCCCAAGAGCAGCCCGATGATCCCGCCCATCAAGCAGAGGACGACCGACTCGGTCAGAAACTGCATGCGAATGTGGCCGGGACGCGCGCCAACGGCCATGCGAATGCCGATCTCGCGCGTGCGCTCGGTGACCGAGACGAGCATGATGTTCATGATGCCGATCCCCCCCACGATGAGCGAGACGGCGGCGATGCTCCCCAAAAGGAGCGTCATCACTCGATTGGTCTGTTCGGCGGCCTCGGCGATCTCCGTCATGTTCCGCACCATGAAATCGTCCTGCCCCGGAGGCGTCTTATGGCGTTGCCGCAACAGCTCAGCCACGCGCTGCTCGCCCGCCGTCGCCGCCGTCGGGGTGACGAACGAGATCATGATGGCGTTGACCGAGAGGATTTGCTGCCCGAGCAGCTTCCGCTGCACCGTCGTGTACGGCATGACGATCACATCGTCCTGATCCTGCCCCATCACGGATTGTCCCTTCGGGGCGAGCACGCCGATGACCCGGAAAGGCAGATTGCGGATGCGAATGGTCTGCCCGATGGGATTGACGCCTTGAAAGAGGTTGTCCACGACGGTCTTACCGAGCACGACGACGCGCGCGGCCGCGCGCACATCCCCTTCATTGAAGAATTCTCCGTCTTGCACGGGCCAATTCCGAATCTTCGGGAATTTCTCATTGGTCCCCTGGATCGAGGTGAACCAATTCTGATTCCCGAAGACGACTTGCGCCGAGGCGCGCACAATTGGGGAAGCCGCCGCGACCAGCGGGATCTCGCGCTCGATCGCCTCGGCATCTTCGGCCGTGAGCGTGGCCGCAGCGCCAGCCCCTAGGCGTACCCCTCCCCACATCCGGCTTCCCGCCCAGACGAACATGACGTTGGTCCCCATGCTCTGAATCTGATCCTTGACCATCGCTTGGGCGCCTTGGCCGATGGAGACCATGGCGATGACGGCCCCAACGCCGATAATAATGCCAAGCATGGTCAGCGTCGAACGCAGCTTATTTCGCCCCAAGGCCCGAAAGGCCACCTTCAAAATCGCCCAAATTTTCATCGCTCTCCTCCTCCGGAGGTAGGGTCAGGAGGACCTCGCGCGCCTCGCGCGGCGCCTCGACCGGCATATCATGCCGAATCCGCCCATCGCGGAAGAGAATGATGCGTCTGGCATACTGCGCGATGTCCTGCTCATGCGTGACGATGATGATCGTCAGATTTCGCTCCCGATTGAGGCGCTGGAAGATCTCCATCACTTCGACCGACGTTCGACTATCCAAGTTTCCAGTCGGTTCGTCCGCGAGGATGATCGAGGGATTGTTGACTAAAGCTCGAGCAATGGCCACCCGCTGCTGCTGGCCGCCCGAGAGCTGATTGGGGAAGCTCTTCTCCTTATCGGCTAACCCAACGGCCGCCAAGGCCTCGCGCGCGCGTCGCAATCGCTCTTTGGCCGGTACACCTGCATACAGGAGCGGCAACTCGACGTTCTCCAACGCCGACGTGCGGGGCACCAGATTGAAGGCTTGGAAGACGAACCCAATGCGCCGATTGCGAATATCGGCCAATTCGCTCTTGGAGAGCGTCGAGACGTCCACCCCTTCCAAGAAATAGCGGCCGCGCGTCGGCCGATCCAGACACCCCACGATGTTCATCAGGGTGGATTTCCCCGATCCCGAGGGCCCCATGATCGCCACGAACTCCCCCCGCTCGATCAAGAGCGAGACGCCACGTAACGCATGGACCTCGACCTCGCCCGTATTGTAGATCTTGTGCACTCGCTCCAGGCGGATGACTTGATTAGGCGCGTACGGGGGCAACCGCACGCTGCTCTCTTCTTCCTTCCGATGCCAGAGGTTCTTTTGAATCGCCTCAACCAAATCCGCTTCTCCCTCTCCAAAGCGTTCCCGGGAATGGGCGAAGCGTCGCGACCGCCCATTCACCGGGTCCCTGACGTTCACCGGCGCATGCCGCCACCCGCCGGCCGCGGCGGGCCAAAACCAACGGGCCGACCGAAGGGCGACGGAGTGCCACCTTGCGCCTGCGCCGGCACCTGCGAGGTATCGCCGATGATCACTTGATCCCCCTCTTTCAACTCGCCCGCGAGAACCTCCGTATTCACCCCATCAGTGATGCCCAGCAGGACGCGCCGCGGCTCGGGCTTCTTCTGCGCATTCAGGACCCAGACGACCGCTGGACGAACCCGATTGGTTTCGCGCGGCGTCGGAAAGCGCAGTTTCTCAGCCGGATCCCAAAGCTGTCCGGGAGCAAGCGTCACCGCGGATGTCGGTCTGCGTCGCTCCATCGGTCGCGCTGATGCGGCCGTCGGGGTTTCCCCTTCCGGGCGAAAGCGCTGGAAGCTCTCGCGAATCTTCTGTCGCTCGGCCTCGGGAAAGGCGCGCAGCTTTTGCACGAGCGCCTGACGCTCTTCCGGCGTCAGATTGGGATCGCGAAGCTGTCGGACTAAGGCCGCGGCTTCGGGCGACAACCCAGGAATCTCGGCAGACGTTTGACTGGACCCGCGCGGGGATTGTGGACGTGCTTCAGGCGCCTGTCCCCCACGCGCCGAAGGTTCGGCCTTCCTCTCCACGGACGAAGCAGCACCGGGCTTCCCCGCAGGCGAGGAAGGCGGCTGAAGCGGTGGCCCCTGCCGCAACAGCTCCATCACCTTCTCCCGCGTGATTCCCGGCGGCAAATACCGCAAGGCGGCGTTCGACACGCGCAAGACATTCTCCCGCTGATCCACGGTGATGGTGATGTTCGCCGTCATCCCCGGCTTGAGCTTCAGGTCGGGATTATCCACGGCGATGATCACGCTGTAGGTCACGACGTTCTGGACCGTCTGCGGGTTCAGACGAATCTCTTGGATCCGACCGACGAATGTGTCGTTGGGATAAGCGTCTACTGTGAAGCGCACATCCACTGCCTCGGAGATCTTTCCAATGTCGGCCTCGTCCACATTCGCCTGGACTTGCATCTTGGTCAGATCGTTGGCGATCACAAAGAGCGTGGGGGCTTGCAAGCTCGCGGCGACCGTCTGCCCGACGTCTACGTTGCGCGAAATGACGACTCCATCCACAGGAGAATAGATGTTCGTGTACTCCAGATTGACCTGGGCGCGATTGACCTCAGCACGCGCCTGCTCGACCTGGGCCTTCGCTTGCTCCAGTTGCGCCTCGGTAGCGCGAATCTGCGCCCTCACCTGTTGCACGGCCGCCAAGGCTTGATTATACCGCGCTCGGGCCGAATCGGCATTGGCCTTGGCCGTGTCGTAATCGTTCTGCGAGAGCACCCCGCCCTGCGCCAGTTCCGTATAGCGGCGCAAGATGAGATTGGCGTTCTCCATGGCGACGCGCGCCGCTTCGAGATTCGCTTCGGCAGCCGCCAGATTCGCCCGTTGTGTGTTCAACTCGGCCTCAACCGTGCGCACGCGGGCTTCGGCCGCGGCCAGATTCGCCCGCGCGTTCTCCAACTGCGCCTCGAAGTTGCGGGGATCAATCTTCGCCAGAAGCTGCCCCCGTTTGACGACGGAATTGAAGTCCGCATACAGGGCTTGAATCTGCCCGGAGACCTGACTTCCCACCTGAACCGTCACGACCGCCTGGACCGTGCCCGTAGCGTTAACGACATTGCGCACGGGTCCACGATCCACCGTCGCGGTGAAGAACTCGCTCGCGGCCGCTCGCTGTCGAAACACCGTCATCGAGAGGATTCCCCCGACGACGACCACAAGCACGAGCGAGAGGATCACAATCCGTTTTTTCGTCAAAAGGGCTTTCATCCGTTCCATAGATTTTCCCTCCCTCACGGCCCCTCTCGGCGATAGCGTCGCCGCTCTTCCTCCATGCGCTTCATCAACTCATCGAATTTCGCCTGCTGCTCCGGCGTCAGGACGGCACGCAGCCGCTCGCGCGAGCGACGCCGAATCTCTTCAAAGCGCGGACGCATCTCATTCCGAAGTTGCAGGAACTCTTGCCGCGTCTCATCAAGGATGCGTCGCACCTGCTCGGTCTGCTCCGGCGTGAGCTTCAGCTCTCGGACAAGATGCTGCAGATGGCGTTCGCGCGCGCTCTCTCCGCGCGGAGGCGGCTCCTGAGGGCCACGCCCCCAAACGCCTCGCTGATAAAAGTCCATGGCCAACGCGCCAAGCGCTACTCCAAGCGCGAAAACGCCCAAAACCGTTAAGCGAGCTCGCCATGAGCTGTTGCGAAACATCATCTCGATCCCTGCGGTTCAGCCGCCAGCGCGCTCAACACGCCTTCTTGGCTCAGCTCTTCTCCAGCGAAGACCAGGCGCTCGGCCTCCGAGAAATTGCGCTCCATCAGGGCGGAGATGAAATCCCGCCGCTCGGCGGGAATCTGCCGGTGGATATACACATTCACTCCGACAAGCAGCATGAGTAGGATCATCGCCACCACGGCGACGCTCGCCGCAAAGGCGCGCGCTGCCTCCCAGAAGGAGAAAACGGGTCGGACGCGCTCCTCGCGAAGTCGCGCGCTCACGCGCGCATAGAGAGAAGGCATCGGCTCGGCCTCCGGCGCTCGGGTCGCTTGCAACAAGATGCGCTTGAGCGCCAGCAACCGCAGCTCCTCCGCGCAGACCGGGCATGCGGACAGATGCGCCGCGAGCGCCTCCCGCTCCTCTGCGGCGCCCCCCCCGCGATTCGCCGCGCGCGCCCACATCGCCATGCGCTTTCGGATATCTCGGCACGTCATCTCTTTCTCGCCCGCTGCGATTTCAACTCGTCAGCCTTCGTCCTTGAGGCCGATGCTGGCTGCGCCATCTGCAGCATCCGACGCAGCCGTTTATCCAAAGCGCGACGCGCTCGAAACAGCCGGATCTTCACCTTCGAGCGCGACCACCCCATCAGCTCGCCGATCTCGGCCGTCGAGAGCCCATCGCGTTCGTACAGAAGCATAACTAAGCGATCCTCCGGCGAGAGACTGGCGAGCAACTTCTCGGCCAAGGCCGCAGCATCTTCGTTCTGCTGCTGCTGCTCAAACAGCTCGAATGCCGGTCTGGCTAACGCCTCTTCCAACCACGTCCGCTCATCCTCAGTCAAGTCCGCCAAACTGAACTCCCGCCGCCGCTGCATCCGCCGTAATTCATCATAGCATGCATTCACGGCAATTTTCATCAGCCACCTCTCGAAGGACGCTCCCCGCCGATACGTGTGCAAGGCCTGATATGCCTTCAAGAACGTCTCCTGTGTGATGTCCTCCCGCATCTCCGGCTGCCGGAAGAAGCGCCCTGCGACATTGTAGATGGCTCGACCATAGCGCCGGACCAACGCCTCGAATGCCTCAGCATCGCCCGCCAGACTCCGCTCAACCAGCTCCTCGTCGTCGGGCACAAGCTCGTTCGCCGAATTGCACCTCTCCACCACCACGCTCTATACAACTCAGCTTGTGCCATCTTGGTTCCCGAATCTACTACGTCGGGCCAAGAGATCTCGGTTACGCCGCATCCCCCCATCACGGCCGATATTCCCCGGCGATCACCGTGATGAGCCGCTCCGGATGCAGATAGGTGCGAATCGCCGCATTCACCTCCTCCCGCGTGAGGGCTCGGACCTGCTCAGGCAGATGATCCAGGTATGCGGGCCCGAAGCCAAAAACCTCGGCTAGAAGCAACTGCGCGGCGATCCCCCCATTGGTCCCTAATCCCACGAGGAATGACCCCACGAAGGCCGATTTCTCATCCTCCAACTCCTGTGCGGTGATCCCCTCGGCCACATAGCGAGTGAGGACCTCCATCGTGGAGGCGATGGCGCGCTCGACGTTCGCCGGATTGACCGTCACGCTCACGGCCCACGGGCCATCCAGGAAACTCGGTTCGAAAAAGCGCGAGATAATCCCGTATGTGAGCCCTTCCTGATCCCGGACGCGCACCCCTAGCCGAGAGGAGAGCGTCGAATAGCCCAAGGCGGCATTGCCAATGATCGCCGCCACATAGTCGGGATCGGTTCGTCGCAGCTGGCCTGCATGCCCGAGAACAACGTCTACGTTCGCCTTATCCGGCATGTAGATCACTTCGCGAAGCGAGGCCTCGGGTAAGGGAGTGCGTGGCATTCGAGCCCATCTCGTGCGCGGGTCTTCGGCCGGTTCAGCAGACCAGTCGCCAAACTGTCGCCGAATCCGCTCGACGATCTCCGTCGCCACGACATCACCGACGACGACGAGCACCAAATGGCGCGGGCCGTAATGCGCGCGATGAAAGCGCCGCACATCCTCGACGGTCATCGCTTCGATGCTCGCTACGCGCTCGGATGCCGGAGGTTCATAAAACGGACTCGACCGATCGTAGATGAGCTGTGAAAAGCGCTCGAAAGCGCGCACGCCCGTGTGTTCTTGGCTCCGGCGAATTTGACCGATCATTTGCGACTTGAGCTTCATCAGCTCCTCTTCAGGAAAAACCGGCTCCCGCAGTACTTCGGCCAACGTCTCCAGCAGACGTCCGACATCTTGGCTGAGGGAAGTCGCGCTCGCCGTCGCCAGAAAGCGATTCGCCCCAATGTGCATCTCCGCTCCCACATCCTCCAGCCAAGCGGCGATCTCCAACTTGCTCCGTCGCTCAGTCCCCCGCATCAGCATGGAGGCCGTCACAACGGCCAGCTCCGGCTGTTCGACTGGCTCGAAGGCTCGACCAGCGAAGAGCGCTGCTCGAACCTCCACCGTCGGATTCGCACGATTCTCTAGAACAAGCCCTCGAACACCATTGGGGAGAGCGAAGGAGAGCGTGCGTTTGGCGAAGGACTGCCCCACGAGGGGTTCTGTGGCTCCAGCCGACGCATCCGGCGCCTCTGGAGCGAAGAACGCCGGACGATGAAGCCAGAGCATTCCCGGCTGACCGGCGCTCGCGGTTGGTCCACTTCCAATCGCGTTCTTCGGGACGAACCATCCTACCGTGAGATTGTCCTGATGGAGATACGTTTGGGCGACGCGCTGGATGTCCTCAACCGTGACACGTCGCACGTTCGGGACATAAGTGATGAACCATTGCCAATCGGCGCTCGCCTCCGCCTCTCCTAGCGCGAACGCGAATTGCAGCGCGCCATCCCGCGCGTAGAAAGTCTCGGCCTCGATCTTGTTCTTCGCCCGCTCCAGTTCCGCCTCGCTCACCTTGGCATCTTGGAGCCGCGCAATCTCATCGCGGATTGCTCCTTCGACGCGCGCATGCTCGACGCCTGGGCGAAGCACGGCCGTGATCTCGAAGAGCCCCGGGTCCCGAAGATGCGCGACAAATGCCCGTACACTAATGGCCAGTTCCCCATCCACGAGCCGCTGATAAAGGCGCGTCGTCACGCCTCCGGTCAAAAGACGCCCTAACACCGCCAGCGGATAAATGTCGGGATGCGTCGCCTCAGGCGTATGATAGCCAAGCATCAAAGCGCCGACTTCGCCCGCTCGCCGAATGACGAAGCGACGCTCCCCTTCTTGCGGAGGTTCCACCGTGTAAACCTTGGGGATCGGACGTGGAGAAGGCGGAATCACTCCGAAATAGCGTTCGAGCCAGAGCAATACCTTCTCCCGATCGAAGTCCCCGACGATGATCGCCGTCGCATTATTTGGCCAGTAGAACGTGTGATAGAACTCCCGCAACCGCTCCGTCGGAACGTTCTCCACATCGCTTCGCCACCCGATCGTCGGATGATGATACGGATGCTCGCGAAAAGCCGTCGCCCAAGTGTGAATCTCCAAGACGTTGAGCGGATCGTTCTCCCCGCGCTCCAACTCGTTCCGCACGACGATCCGCTCCTGCTCCCGATCCTCATCCAAGATGAGCGCATTTCGCATGCGGTCCGCCTCAAGCTGCATGACCAACTCCAAATGCTCGCGAGGGACGGCCTCATAATAGTTCGTCCGATCGAACCACGTCGTCGCGTTGAAGACTGCGCCAATTCGGTGCAACACGGTCGCGATCGCCGTCCCTCGCCGCGCGTTGAACGTCGGCGTCCCCTTGAAGAGCATATGCTCCAAAAGGTGCGTCGCTCCTGTATGTCCCACGGCCTCGTTCCGCGACCCCACGTGATAGAGGACCATGAAGGCAACTACTGGCGCCGCTCTCTGCTCCGAAAGGAGCACCTTCATCCCATTGGCCATGCGATATTCCTCGATCCCTCCTGACTCAGCTACGAAAACCATACCTTCCGGCAGTTGGCTCCTCATCAGTACCTCCCTGCAGCAATGTCAAAGAGGGAAATTATACGCAAAGGCGAGTGGAAATCGAAGCCCAGGCTTACAGTTCTTAACCCAGTCAAAACTAAGGCTGATGAACGAGACGCATCTCCATGAAAAAGGCCCTGAGCCCCAAGAGAAGGGCCCAGGACCAAATAGTGAGTACCCCCGAGTGCTACCTCAATCGCTCGACGTTCTCAGCTTGTAGGCCCTTCGGCCCACGCACGATGTCGAAGGTCACGACCTCCCCCTCTTCGAGGGATCGAAAGCCCTCAGCTTTGATCGCTGTATAGTGGACGAAGACATCGCCGCCCTCCTGGCGCTCGATGAATCCGTACCCCTTCTTATTGTTGAACCATTTGACGCGTCCTGTCTCTCGCATTGTCAACTCCTTTCCCAAAATTTTCCATTGCTCCTCGGGCTCTCGACCATCCACCATGAGGTTCTGTCCTCACGCCAGCGCTTTGAGCCTTGCGAAGCAACGGCCAAGAGCGTAGAGGAAACCTCATCGAAAGTCAACCCATTACGGCACGCACCCCCAAAAGCCTGACTTCGCCACTTGCAAGCTGTCCCCTAACATGGCCTGAGCTTCATCCCCGAGCATAATTCACACCAATGATCAAGGCATCTGTAAATACTAAACGCTTGACTTTTGAGTCAATGATAGTATACTATGCCGTTGTGCTTAATAATAAACCAAAGCGCGATAAAACGCGATAAAATATCGAGGAGGTGGATGATGACGCCGACTTTTGCCAGACAGCCGCTTCCTGAGGAGCGGAAGACGTTGGAAGAGTGGATCAAGAACCCCCCGTCCCGTGACCATTACATTCGGGCTCGAATCATATTGCTTTCGGCCGATGGGCTTTCGGCGCCGGATATCGCGCGGCGGATCGGGCGACATGAAAGTCGCGTTCGAATGTGGATTCGGCAATTCAACCGTTTCGGGATCGAGGGCCTGTATAGTGGCAAGCCGCTGTCGAATCGGGCCAAACCGATTGAAGAGGGGGGGCAACGCGAGTCTTCGCACCAATCCAGTGGCCCGTCTCCGCGAAAGAGCCCCGCGCTCAACGAATGGGTATTCTACCCCGTGCCTGAACGGGCCGAAGGGGAGTGATCCAAATTCCATTCTGTGAGGAGTAGGGCTCTCCCTACAATAGGGCCTTTTTGGCGGAAAAAGCTTGGGGATTTTTCGCCTCCTGAGTATAATCCACGCGGTCAAAAACTCTCGATGGAGCGGGGCTTTCGCAAGAGGGGGATCTTGCGGGAGCCCCCAAGGAGGCGACATGAAAAGAGGACTGACGAAGATGGAGTTGGCCGAACATCTGGCTCAAAAGTTCGGCCTGAGCAAAGTGACGGCTCGTCGGATCTTGGAAGAATTGGAGACGTTAGCGGCCAAGCAAGTGAAGACGGTCGGGATCTTCTCTCTCCCAGGAATTGGCAAGCTCGTCCTCTCGCAACGGAAAGCGCGAACGGGACGGCATCCGAAGACGGGGGAACCGATCGAGATTCCGGCACGGGCGGTACTGAAGTTCCGTATCGCGAGGACCTTGAAGACGGCTATCTTGAGCGCACCAGGCGAGGCGCGCCAAAAAGAGCAGGAAGACTCAGCAGAAGCGGGCGAGGCCTCCCTTTCGGCGTAACGCTCGCACCTTGTGAGGTCGCTGGTCGAAAAGTTTTCAAACTTTCTCGATGCGTTCTCCGTCTTTCCGGGACGGATGGTGGTGAGGTTAGAACAAGGAGGGAGCTATGCCGCTTGACGAGTACGACAAGATCGCCCATCTTCTTCGTCGTGCCGGCTTCACGGCCCATCCCGATGAGTTAGAGGCTGCTACCGCGCGCGGCCTCCAGGCGGTGGTCGAGGACCTTTTGAACTTCGAGCGATTTCCCGACGTGCCTCCTGATCCGGAGATCCTCGCCGCCTTAGACCAGTCTCAAGACACCTTCAATCGAATGCGCGGGGATTTCTTGAACAGACTGACCCGGTGGTGGCTTCATGCGATGGCGACGACGCCGCGCCCGCTCCAGGAGAAGATGGTGCTTTTCTGGCACGGGCTGTTTGCGACTTCGGTCGCGGGACTGGAGTTCTGGCAGCAGATTTACCTCCAGAATGAAAACTTTCGGGGCAATTTCGATCCCGACACGGGACAGCTCCTGAGGCCGGCGCCGGGGAATCCGTTCCCTGTGGGAAATTTCCGCCGCATGTTGGAGTATCTCTCCAAAGACCCGGCCATGCTCTATTGGCTCGACAATCAATTCAACGTGAAGAAGAACAACGAGGTCGGCAGCAACGAGAACTATGCGCGGGAATTGCACGAATTGTTCTCGATGGGCGTTGAGGATGTGGTGGCGAAAGTCCCCAACTATACGGAGCGTGACATTCGACAAGCCTCGCGCGCGCTGACGGGATGGCGCGTGTTACCGCGCTCGGCGAACTTCACCTTCCCACGTGTCTTCTCCTTCGACCCGACGCGGCATGATTTCGGTCCCTACGAGCATTTGGGCAAACGCGGGGGCAACAACGCTGATTTCATCTTCGATAACATCGTGCGGCATCGGAATCCTGGGCAGAAGCAGAGCGCCGTCGGGCGGTTTCTCGGTTATCGGCTGTTCACATTCTTCGGCTACGAGGACCCGGAGCCGGAGATCATCAATGCCTTGGCTGACGTCTTCGACGGGGCCCATGGAGGAGAACCCTTCAACATCCGCAACATGTTGCGGACGATCTTCACGCCGGGGAATCTCGTCTCCGAGGCCTTCTATTCGGAACGAGCCTTTCGCGCGCGCGTCAAGAGTCCAACTGAATATGTGGTGAGCCTCGTGCGCCTGCTCACGTTCGACCGCGCGACGAGCCGACCTGAGGGCATTTCTTCTTCCTCTGCCGTGATGCGCTTGCTATCGAATGGAATGGTCCAGATGGGACAGCAACTTTTCGCCCCTCCGGATGTGAGCGGTTGGCGAGAGGGCTTGGCGTGGATCTCGACGACGTCGGTCCTAGCGCGCTTCAATTTCGCCAATGACATCCTCGCGCTTCAGGTCAATCAAGGGGGCATAGACCTGACGCGGCTCATGACCCAAGCGAGGCTACAGGAAGCTCTGCAACAGCGGCGCTATGGCGAAGTCGTGGATTTCCTCGCCCGTCTGTTGTGGCAGATCCCCCCATCGGCCGAGGCGCGAGAAGCGCTCATCGGATACTTGCAAGCGCCGATCCCGAATACCAGCGAGAGCACTCTCGTGAGCCAGAAGATCCGCGGGCTGATTCACCTGATGCTCGCAGCCCCGGACTTTCAACTGAGCTGAGGAGGCGCCTATGAGTAAGACCACACGTCGTGAGTTCATCAAGAAGAGCGGAATGATGGCGCTGAGCGTGGGTCTCAGTCAGCAGGCCTTTTGGCGCCATGTGCGTGCGGCCTCTGAGAGCGTCCTCACGCAGGCGGCAGCGCTCAGTCCCGCGGATCGCATCCTCGTGGTCATTCAACTGGATGGCGGTAACGATGGCCTGAACACGGTGATTCCGTTGAGCGGCTCAGCGGCTTCGCTCTATCGGCAGTATCGGCCGACGTTGGCCATCCCGGAGACAAACGCTCTGCCCATTGGAACAGATGCTGCGGGGACGCTCCTTGGCTTTCACCGAAATATGCAACCGTTGAAGGAGCTGTATGACCGCGGCTATGTCGCCGTCATTCAATCGGTCGGCTATCCGAATCCGAACCGTTCGCATTTCGCCTCGCAGGATATTTGGCATACGGGGGATCCAGAAGGTCGCAAGCGCACGGGCTGGCTCGGCAGATACCTGGATGTGACCTCTCCTTCGGCGGAGAATCCCTTGTTGGCCGTCTCGCTGGCCGGGACCCGTCTTCCGCTCACGCTTCATGCCGAGCATGTGCTCGTGCCAGCCGTAGGCAGCGTAGCCAATTATCAATTCCGCACCCAGCCCCCGGGCGATCATCAAAACAAGATACGCGCCTTTCTGGCTCTGAATCGAGAGACCGCTTCGGATCACGTCCTCCGCAAGCAGATCCAACTCGTCGCGCTCGACACCTACGAGAGCGTTGAGAGGCTTCAATCGGGCATCCAGCGATACACGTCCGATCCCGCCATCACGTACAACCCGCAGAATTCCTTAGCGCAGGCCTTACGACAAGTGGCGCAGATTCTGGCGGCGACGCTCGGTACGCGTATCCTCTATGTGAGCATCGGAGGATTCGACACGCACCAATCCCAAGCGAACACGCATGCGACTCTTCTGGCTCGACTCTCGGAAGCTGTGGCCACGTTCCATGCCGACCTTGTCCGCCTTGGGCTCGATGATCGTGTTCTCATCATGACGTGGTCGGAGTTCGGTCGCAAGGTCACGGAGAACGGAAATCAGGGCACGGATCATGGGACCGTAGGCCCGCAGTTCCTGATCGGGACGCGCGTCAAAGGAAGAATCGTCGGCGAACATCCGAGCCTGCGCCCGGAGGATTTGAACCCCGGATTGAGCGATCCGAAGTTCTCCGCCCGCGCGATCGACTTCCGCTCGATCTACGCGACAATCCTGGAGAAGTGGTTCCTCGTAGACTCGCGGGAGATCCTGGGCGGCGGCTTCGAGCTGCTCGATATCCTCTAGATGTGGGGAGCCTCCGGCTTCGTGCGACATGCGCCGTTTCATGTCCGAGAGCTGGGGATTTCGCTGTCGAAGATTCCCGGCATTCGTCACATATCTGTTGGGACTGGTGTTCGGATTTCTCGCCACGGGGCTTATGGCCTTTGGTCTCTCGACTGGCCCACCGCCGGGATTCACCCAAGCTCCGGGGGAAAGCACGTGCACGGAATGTCACGATTCGTTTGGCGAGGCAACCAATCGCGGGCCGGGCGAACTCGTCATCGAGCATCCCCCTCGATACGAGCTTGGACAGGTCGTGACCGTTGTGGTGAAGCTCGAGCACGCGGGTCAGCGCCGATGGGGCTTCCAATTGACGGCCCTTACTGCCGATACGTCCGAACCGGCCGGAGAGCTTCTCGTCATCGATCCGCTTCATACCCGACGTGTGGAGGGACCCAACGGACGTCCATACATCGGACACACGCGAGAAGGGACGTTCGCCGGACACCGAGATCGCGCGCAATGGGTGGTTGCTTGGCGCGCGCCGGAGCGGGACCTTGGTCCGGTGACGTTCTATGCGACGGGGAATGCGGCCGATGGCGATGGCACGCGGCTGGGCGATTGGATTTACGCTGCGGAATCCACCATCGTCCCCCCTTCGTATCCGACAGCGACCTTGCGTTTCCCGCGCGGCGGCGAGACATTTCGTCCCGGACAGCCCGTCGTCATCCACTGGGAAGCCTCATCCAACGTGACGTCATTCGACGTGCTCTTCTTCCCGCGCGCAGGCGCGCTGCCGATGACGATCGCCAGCGGACTTCCCGCTGAAGCGCGCAGCCTGTTGTGGATCGTCCCCGATCTCCAAACCGAATCGGCGCGTTTGGCCGTTCTTGCGTTCAACGACGTCGGTTTCGCCCTCGCCGACAGTAAGCCCTTTCGCATTGTGACAGCACCGCACGGACAGCCCGGAGATGTGAACGGCGATGGACGCCTCGATGAACGAGACCTCCAACTCTTACTTCGCATCCTCTCTGGGAAGACCCCTCCCATACCGATGGCCGATGTGAACGGAGATGGCGCGATCAACTTTCAAGATGCGCTCCGATTGCTCGAGCTGCTTCTGAGACAACGCGTGGGATGAACAACAAAGAGAAGTCGAAACCTCTCTGGCGAGCATCGCTCAGAGAGGTTCGTTGGTGTGTTCTCGTTGCTCCTTCGATGACGGCGCGCGCCCGCTCACTCGGGCTTCGGCGAGTTCCATTTGGCTTGAAATTCCGCCGCCGAGAGCGCGTAGTAATCGGCGTTCTTCTCGATGTAGAAGGCCCACTTCTCGGGAACTTCGTCGTTGGGGAAGATCGCCTCTACGGGACAGGCGGGCACACACGCGCCGCAGTCGATACATTCCTCCGGATTGATGTAGAGCTGCTCGACGATGTCGTATCCCGGCTCGTTCTTCCCCGGATGAATGCAATCCACCGGGCAGACATCCACGCACGCCGTATCCTTGGTTCCGATGCACGGTTCTGCGATGGTATAGGCCATACATCTCCCTCCACGCGATCGAAACTCGAAGCGTTTCGTTATACCCGATTTCGCTCGCTCTGGCAAGGGCGAGGTCGCCGGGGCTCGGCCACGGAAGAAGATCTTTCGGGGAAAGCCCGTCGGGTGTGCTACACTAGCTCGCGAACGGACACCCCACAGCGGGAGGGAATGGACATGAAGGGGATTGGGGGGATCGTGGTCGGGATACTCGCCCTCGGTGTGCTGCTTGGCCTCTCACATCGGGCGGAGGCGCCGCGGCAGCGCTCGAAGAAGGAGAACATGATCGAGATGGGACAGGTCTATCGCGCCTTGCACGCCAAGATCTACACGGGCGCCGTCGAAGCGAAATTCACCGACGCCGATTTCCAGGAATTGAGCGCACAAGCAGCGGCTCTCATCCGGCTCGCCGAGGAATACGCGAAGTTAGAGACCAACGCTGATCTGGCGAACATCTCGCGCAATCTGGCGCGCGACACGCAGTCGGTGAAGAACCAAGCCGATCGGAAGGATGCGATGCTCACCGTGATGCTCTTCGGACGCCTCATCACCTACTGCGCGGAGTGCCATTATCAAACCCGCTGGCCATGAGGTGGGGACAGAGGGGGTTCATCCGCGCGATTGGTCTCGGTCAGCTCGGCGCTTGACAGAAGGCGCGCCTCTTGGGCACAATGTCACCGGCTATGACGGCCAACCGAAACCGAACGCGGCACCTGTTTTCTGCCTTCGCTAAGGGCCTGCGCGACTGTGTGCACCGACGATCTCCTCGAAGACAAATGGGGATACGAGGAGGGGGGAATATGCGAAGGAAATCATCGCCCACCGCTTTGGTTCTGTTACTCGCCTTATGGGGGGTATCCGAAAGCGCGTTCTCACAAGGGCGTCCCTCTGGGGGCATCACTGGGCTCGTCTTGGATGAAGTGGGAAATCCAATCATCGGAGCAGTCGTGCGTCTGCTCCCAGCCGATGCCCCGAGTCAGCCCGTGAAGACTTCACGCACGGACATGGCGGGGAAATATCTCGTGAAGAAGCTGACGCCGGGGATCTATCGCATCCGCGCGGAAGCGCGAGGATTCCTCCCCGTCGCGCAGGTCGTCGAGATCAAGCCGCACGTCCTCCTCAGCATCGATTTCGAGCTGCGACGGACGCAGACGTTGGCCGAGCAACGCGAAGATCGCGATGACTACCGATGGGCTGTCCGCGCCTCGCGCCGTCCGGTGCTTCGCTTCAATAAGAACGGAGAGAGGGAAGAGCGCTTCATGGTTCGGAATCCCGATGGACGATGGCGCGGACAGGTAGTCATCGCCAGCGGGTTCTCTCAACGCCGCTCAGCGGGCAGCACGATGAATCTCGCGTTCTCGCAAGGGCTGGGCCCCTGGCTCGAACTCGGAGTGGCGGCTCAGACCAATGGGCTTGGGGGGCATCCTGGGCGATGGGAGATGGGAGTCCTCGCCAGGCCCCGTGCGGCGCATCACCTGAAGACGGTGATCGCCGTGACCGATTGGCAGGCGGCGTTGGAAGCGCCACGAACGGCTAAAGCGCGGCGTTTGGAGCTTCGGGTCGCTGATCGGTGGCATCTTCTCCCTGAGCTCTCGCTCATCGGTGGGGTTGATGTACAGCGGACGACTGCTCGCGGTCACACCTTTTGGGATGCTGCTCCGCGATTCGGCGTTCGATGGAATGCCACTGACCGTACGCGCATCAAAGCGAACTTCCTCCCCTTCACCATCCAAGAGGCGCAGACCGATCTCACGCACGGCGGGCCGATGCTTCTCGCCCCATACCCGATCCTTCCTCAGGTTCGAAACGATGGCCACGTTGGAGACGAGGGGCATCATTGGCAGGTTGGCGTCGAGCGCGTTCTTGGAGAGCACCAGATGATCGAGATCGCTGTCTTTCAGAGCGCGACTCCCACGCACGAGGCCTTTCCCTCCGCCACGCGAGAGACTCGCGATGGGAATCCGTGCGAGCGCGAATCCCAACAGGGGATTCGCGTCCTCTACACTCGCGCTTTGGGAGGAGCTGTGAAGACGACCGTCGGTTACGCATTCGGCCATAGGCGCGCCCATCCGGCTGAAGTGTTCGGGACGTTCGCCCAAGGGGACTTCCACGTGCTCGCCGGACGTGTAGACGCGATGTTCGCGCGCACGCGCACGCGGCTGATCGCTCACTTTCGCGCGGGACGGGGATGGATCGAATCCGACCCGTTCTACAACCTCTCGCCGGAGGTCCTGTCGCTTCTAATCGCCCCGCTTTGGGAGAAGCCACTGGAAGAGGGCGTCCCCAGCTTGCCGCTTGTGGATCCCGGATTGACGCTGGTCATCGCGCAGCAGCTCCCCACCGTTGCTTTCCTGCCCGGCCGATGGGAGGCGATCATCGAGGCGCGCAACATCATCGCTTGGGCTCACAACGCGCATGCTGACGGGAACACCCCCGTCCTCGTTCGCGCTCCGCGCCTGATCCGAGGCAGCCTCGCCGTGCGATTCTGAGCCAGGAGTTCGCACAGCCCGAATCGTCGCCATGAATGGTCTGAAGCATGATCGTGTGAGGACGTCCGAAAATCTGGAAGGAGCTTCCGAAAAAATGGAGGTTTCGTGGAGGGCGCTTCGTGAGCGACTTCCTGGAAATCGCCTGAAAATCCGGCGCTTACTCTCCATCACCTTGCTGCGGAACGCCACTTGCTTACATCAACGACGATGATGCCGAGGAGGTTGAGCCGACAAACGATATTCCTCCTGCTTGTGACCGGCGCATTGGTCCTGCTGGGGACCCTCAACCTCCACTCTCGCCTTCAACGTCCCCAAATTCCATACGACGGAGTAATCTGGGCGGATTCCCCTCGTGGCGTCGTGGCCGCTGTCGTGGACCCGCAAGGACCAGCAGCGCGGGCCGGAGTTCGCCAGGGCGATTATCTGGTGGGGATCAGCCTGAATGGGGAAGCCCCGTTTGATGCCATCGCGCGCGCCAGCGATGTGCAGATCTATCTGGAGGCGGCTGGCGTCGGTGCGCCGATCTCGTATGCGCTCGAACGGGAGAACGTCTACGGGGATCGTTCGACGTGGGCAGCGGATATCCCCGAGTTAGTGGCCAAGCCGCAGAAGCTTGGGCGAGGACTGTATCTGGCAGCCATTGGTCTGGTCTACCTGGTGATCGGACTCTACGTGCTACTCCGGCAAGGATCGGCGCCGTATGTGCGCCATTTTTACGGGATCTGCCTGATGGCCTTCGTCGTGCACTTTTACAGCTTCACGGAGACGTTCGATCGCCTAGATCGGATCATCTTCCTCACGGATAACGCCGCGCTCCTGCTGCTGGCTCCGCTCTTTCTGCACTTCGCAGCGCTCTTTCCCTTGAGGCGACAGATCGTCGCGCGACGGCGTGCTGTCACCGTCGCGCTCTACGTGCCGGCCGTGATTCTCCTGGCCTTGGAGATCGCGCTAGCCGTCGGTTGGCGACCGCAGAGCGAATCGGTGCTGCGACTGCGCGCGCGCTTGGACGCGGCAGCGCTCGTACAGTTCATCGTCTGCTTCCTCGCCGGCGGAGGTCTTCTGTTCCGAACATTCCTGAAGGCTGAGACGCCCCTCCTGCGTCAGCAGATGAAGTGGATCGTTTGGGGATTGGGCGTCAGCATCGTTCCCTTCACGGCTTACGAACTGTACACCTACTTCACCGCGTCCACCGTCTCGCCGCTCGTGGAAGCCTTGGCCATCGGGCCGCTCATCCTCATCCCGCTTTCATTCGGGTATTCGATTGTGCGGTATCGGCTGATGGACGTGGACGTGATCGTGCGCCGCAGCTTCGTCCACTTCCTGGCGACGGCATCGGTGGCCGGCGTTTACTTGATCCTCATTGGGAAAGGGGCGGCGCTCATCACGGCGCTTGTGCCGAATGCTCCGAGCTGGGTCTTGCAAGCGGTCACCGTCAGTGGCGTGCTCGCCATCGCCATGCTCTTCGCTCCGATCAAGAATTGGCTCATGGAACGCATGGACCGGCTCTTTTATGGCGAGCGGTACAGCGCCCGTCGCAATCTCGATGCGTTCATCCGGACGATCTCGGCGACGACGGACCTCTCCGCTCTTCTGGAGCAGACGGTCGAATGGGTGCGGCGGGCCTTCGCCGTGGAGAAGGTCGCCATCTTCATCGAAGATGCCGAGGCCCCGGCTGGCTATCGCCTGGCGCGCTCGCACGGCGTGCGAGAGAGCGAGTTGCAGCTACCGCAAGATTTCGGACGAATCGTCTGCGCGGAGAGCGGTCCTGGGGGCGTCCTCGCGCGCGATGTGATGCCTTGGCTTCCGGACACCTTCGCGCGCGGCGTGGATGATTTGCAGTATTTCGTCCCGTGCTCGATTCATGAGCGCGCGATTGCGATTCTGGCCCTTGGTCGGCCGCTCGATGCGCCGCTCTTGACCTCGGAAGAGGTGAAGCTGCTCCGCGTCATCTCCGGCTACGTCGCCATCGCCATTGAGAACAGTCTCCTCTATCGCGAGCAGGCCAAGCGCGCGGCCGAATTGGCGCATCTGAAGGACTTCAGCGAGAGCATCATCGAATCCATCAACGTGGGGATCATCGCGCTCACGCCCGAGGGGCGCGTCACGATGTGGAACTCAGCGGCGGAAGAATTGCTGGGGATCGCGCGGCCGCAGGCGCTCGATCGTCCGATCGAGACGCTTCTGGACGCCGATCTGATTCGCGCCCTGCACGACGTCACGCGGCCCTATGGATGGGCAGTGCCCGAAGCACGGAACATTTACAAATTCCGATGGCGCGCGGATCGCGAGCGCGATCTGGTGCTCAACGTCTCGATCGTGCCGCTGTGGATGCGCTCAGGGGAGCCATCGGGATCGTTGCTCGTGCTCGAAGACATGACGCATCGGGTGCGGCTGGAAGAGCAGCTGCAGCAACGCGAGAAGCTCTCCTCGTTGGGCTTGCTGGCCGCCGGCATCGCGCACGAGGTGAACACTCCGTTGGCCGGCATCTCCAGTTACACGCAGATGTTGCTCAAGCAATTCTCGGCCGATGATCCGCGCCGCTCGCTTCTGGAGAAGATCGAGACGCAAGTGCTGCGGGCTTCACAGATCGTCCAGAATCTGCTCAACTTCGCCCGCATGGAGCGGCCGACCGTCAGCGAACTCGATATCCGCAAGGTCCTCGATGATACGCTCCAGCTTTTGGAGCCGCAGTTGCGCAATACGCGCATCGAGGTGGTGAAGCGATACCCCGAGGAGCTCCCGCCAATCCTCGGCGACGCGACGAAGTTGCAGCAGGTCTTCATGAACCTCATCTTGAACGCCCGCGATGCGATGCCCGAGGGAGGGCGGCTCACGCTGGCCGCCTACGTGAGCAATGGTCAGGTTTGCGTGGATGTCGAAGACACGGGCGTGGGCATCCCGCCCGAGCACATCACTCGCATCTACGATCCGTTCTTCACGACCAAGGGCGTGGGACGTGGAACGGGTTTGGGCCTGGCGCTCAGCTACGGCATCATTCAGGAACACGCCGGGCGCATCTTCGTCGAGAGTCAGGTGGGCCGAGGAACGCGCTTCACCATCGCGCTGCCGGCGCTGGAACGGGCGTTCCGTCCCCTCGATCGCGTGGCCGCGGCTGGAGATTGAGGCCTTCCACCGCGGACGCGCATCCGTTCCTTCACCCCCAACCTCTGTGCTAGCATTTAGAAAGCTATGGGGCGCAAGGGCACGATCCTGGTCATTGACGATGAGGAGGTCATGCGCGATGTTCTGGAGAGCCTCCTCTCGGCCGAGGGGTATCGGGTGGACGTCGCGCGCACGGGCGAAGAGGGATTAGAGAAGTTCCGCGAGCGCCCATATGATCTCGTCCTTTTGGACGTCTCCATGCCCGGCATGGGGGGCATCGCGACCCTGCAGGAGCTTTTGCGCGTGGATCCGGAAGCTGTCGTCGTCATCATCACCGCCTATGCGACGTTCGAGACGGCAATGGCCGCCTGGCAATTGGGAGCGTTCAATTGCATCCGCAAGCCGTTCCAGAACGATCAGATCCTGCAGATTGTCGAGGCCGGCATCCGTCGTCGGCGTAAGGACGAAGAACGCCGCATCTTGAGCCAGACGCTGCGTCAAGGTTCAGCGCTGCGTCAGATCATCGCCCGCAGTCCGAAGATGCGCAAGGTGCTCGATCTCGTCGCGCAAGTGGCCCCCACCCGTTCGACCGTCCTCATCCAGGGGGAATCGGGAACGGGCAAGGAGCTGATCGCGCGCGCCATTCACTTCATGAGCCCGCGCGCGGAGACCGGGCAATTCGTCGCCGTCAATTGCAGCAACGTCTCCCCGGAGCTTCTGGAGAGCGATCTCTTCGGCCATGTCAAAGGCGCCTTCACCGGCGCCATTGCCGCCAAGAAAGGGCGCTTCGAGATCGCCGACGGCGGCAGCATCTTCCTGGATGAGATCGGCAACATCAGCCTCGACATTCAGGCCAAGCTCTTGCGCGTCATCCAAGAACGGGAATTCACCCCCGTCGGCGATACGACGACGCGGCGGGTGGACGTGCGGATCATCGCGGCGACCAACATTGATCTCAAAAAGGCCGTGAGCGAAGGTCGCTTCCGCGAGGACCTCTTCTATCGCCTCAACGTCATCACGATCCATCTGCCGCCGCTGCGCGAGCGGAAGGAGGACATCCTGCCGCTCACCCAGCACTTCATCCGGAAATTCAACGCCGAGAACAATCGGAACATCTCGACCGACCTGGATCCGGAGGTGCTGCGCGTGCTGGAAGAATACCCGTGGCCAGGCAATGTGCGGGAGTTAGAGAATGTGATCGAGCGCGCCGTCATCATCGCCCGCGGCGATCGGATCACGCTCGACTGCTTGCCCGATGAGATCCTCGATCCTCGCGCCGCCGAGGATTTCCTCCATCGCCTGAAGACGGAGGATCTCGTGCGCGACATTCCGATCGCGCAAGGCATCTCCTTCTACGACGAGGTCGCCAAGTTCGAGATCCGCCTCATTCGGCGCGCCCTGGAGCTCACCGGCGGCAATCAGAGCCGCGCCGCGCGCTTGCTCGGCATGAATCCGACGACGCTCAACAGCAAGATCAAGGCCTACAATCTCAACGTGAAGTGAGAGGCGCTCACCAATCTCCCCCCTCCAGCGGATGGGGCATCAGATGAGCGAGGACGAACCACATGGCCGCGACGTTTCGCTTCTTGCAGTTCTCCGACGTCCATCTGGACTCTCGACTGACGGGATCGCGCTTGGCCTGGCCCAAGGAGAAACGCGAGCAACGGATTCGAGAGATCGCCGAGGCCGCGCGCAAGGCTTGTCATCTCGCCCGCGAGCGTGATGTCGAAGCGCTCCTTCTCCCCGGCGATCTCTGGGACGATGAGACGATCTCGGCCGAGACCATCGCGCAGTTGATCGACGCCTTCGCCGCGCTCGATCCCATCCCCGTCTTCATCGCTCCCGGCAATCACGACTTCTACTCGCCGACCTCGCCGTATAACGGCGATGTCCTGCGCGCCCGCGGCTTGCCCACATGGCCGAAGAACGTCCACATTTTTCGGTCCTCTGAGTTCGAGACCATCCGCCATCCGGCGCGCTCCGAAGTCACCATCACCGGACGCGCGTTCTTGGAGAACGTTCGTCTCGAGGAGCGGCTTTTGCGGAATCCGATCCCGCGCCCCCCGGCGCGGGTGAGCGTGCTCCTCTTTCACGGTTCGTGGATCGAATATGCGGGGAGAGATCGCTTCGAGGAGGACAAATTGTTCACCGCCCCGTTCTCCCGCGGGGAATTGCTCGCGCAAGGATTCTCCTACGCGGCGCTCGGTCATTACCACCACTATGCGGAGATCAGAGACGATGACGGGCGCGTGCGCGCTGCTTATGCCGGATGTCTGGCCGGTCGCTATCTCTCCGAAGCAGGTCCCCACTTCGCTCTCCTCGGAGAGATAGACGAGCGCGGC